>CAMGRA010000042.1 GCA_946061345.1 uncultured Clostridia bacterium
GACAGGCAGCTGTCCCGTGCCTGCCGAAAATGGCCGGATGGGCATCGAATCAGGGAGAAAACAAGGAGTTTACAGCTTCATGATACGGGAAAAACAGTTCTACAAGACCTTTTTTGTGTTGGCACTGTCTCTGGCCCTGCAAAATCTGCTCATATACAGTGTCAATATGATGGACACGGTCATGCTGGGGCGGTACAGCCAGAACGCCATGAGCGGAGTCAGCCTGTGCAACCAGGTGCAGTTCATGCTTCAGATGCTGGTGGAGGGCGCCGGCGAGGGCGCTGTTGTGCTGGGCGCCCAATACTGGGGAAAAAACAAGCTGGAGCCGATCCCCCATATCATTGGCGCCGCCCTGCGTTTTGGCGGCGGGATGGCGGTTTTGATGTTTTTGATCGTGCGGCTTGCACCGGGCCAGCTGCTGGGCCTTTTGTCCAACGAGCCGCTGGTCATCGCGGAGGGCGTCCGCTATTTCCAGATCATCAGCTTCTCCTACATCGTGTTTACCGTGACCCACATTTTGGTGGCGTCCCTACGCTCCGTGGGTATTGTCAAGCTGGGATACATCATTTCCTTTTCCACGCTGTGCATCAATATTTCTCTCAACTATCTGCTGATCTACGGCAATTTCGGATTTCCGGAGCTGGGCGTCCGCGGCGCGGCCATTGCCACGCTGGTCTCCCGGTGCGTGGAGCTGCTGATCGTCCTCTATTATTTGAAATTCCGTGAGAGACAGCTGCGCCTGACGCTGAAAAAGCTGGTTTTCATCGACACCAGCTACATTCGGGACTATATGCGGGTCTCCCTGCCCGTCCTGCTCAATCAGGCCCAGTGGGGCGCGGCGCAAATGGTGCAGACGGGGATCCTGGGGCACCTGGGCGGCGATGTGACCGCGGCCAACGCCATCGCCGTGCAATCCTATCAGGTGCTCTCCGTGGTCGCATACGGCGCTTCGTCGGCGGCCGGCATCGTGGTGGGCAAGACCATTGGAGCCGGAAAGCAGTCGGAACTGAAGAAGCTGGTGCATACGCTGGAGGTGCTGTTCTCTGTGATCGGCGTTTTCACAGGCCTTACCATTTTCCTGCTGCGCAGGCCGATCTTGAAGGTGTTTGGCGGCTCGCTGACGGAAAGCGCCTATCTCCTTTCCATGCAGTTTATGGCGGTGATCGCCGTCACGACGGTGGGGACCTCCTATCAGGTGGCCTGTGACAACGGCATCATCCGCGGCGGCGGCGACACCGCCTTCAGCGCCAAGATGAACCTCATCAGCATGTGGCTCATCATCGTTCCCCTGTCCGCCCTGGCGGCCTTCCGCTGGAACCTGGCGCCGGTGGTGGTGTTCTTCCTGCTGAAGTGGGACCAGCTCTACAAGATCATCCCCGTGTCCATCCGCCTCCACAGCTGGAAGTGGGTGCGGGTCGTCACCCGGGGCGATAGGGAAGAATGTGCCCAGCCGTGAATCACGCGCCCTGTATCAGCAAAAAGCACCGGCGAAGTCTAAAATCAGACTTCGCCGGTGTTTTTTCACCGCGGTCAGTTGAGATAGCGCAGGCGCCTGAGAAACTCCCGGTTCTCTGTTTTTTCGCAAATGGCGTCGATGCCGGAGGAGATCACCCAGATGGCCATGCCTCTTGCCGCGCAGGTCACCAGCATATCAATGATCATTTCGTGGTGGGTGGTCTCCTGGCCGGCGAAGGGGAAAAAGCAGATCAGCAGCTTCGGGTTTACAAGATACCACTTGTAGTAGGAAAACCGCAGGCGCTGGGGCAGCGGCCATGTCCGCAGGGGCTTTTGCAGCTCCTCTCTGGGAAACCACCGGGACGCCTCGTCCAGAATGTTTTCCGACAGCCGCCTGGTGTCCACCCATTTCCCTGCTTTTGGCAGCAGGCAGGTGCTCAGATTGTCCAGCGCGGTCAAATTGTCAAACAGGACGCCGTTGGGGCGGTCCGGCCGTTCGATCTGGATGCCGATCTCCGTGCCGATCAGCTTGGCCAGCTCTCCATGGGCATATTCGGTCCCGTTCAGACAAAACGTACCGCCCAGCCAACGCTGTCCGCCCAAAAAGCAGTTCCGCAGACGCACCGCCGTGCTGTAATTCTCATCCCGTAAAAAGGCGATCTCTCCGCCGCGGATCTGGAAATCCAAAGGCGGCACCTCGGGAAACACCAGGCCCGACACCCGCAGGATGACCTTGGTCCCGTCGTACTGCCCGGTTTGCTTGACCCCGCTGCTGCGGCATTTCCAGCCCAGGATCTCATACAGCTTTTCTCCGTACTCCTCCGGATACAGCCGGTAATAGGTCTTTCGGTCTTTGATGACATCGATCCGGTCGCAGCAGCGGTACATGAATGCCTCGTCCAAATCAAAAAGGATGACGGCTGCTCCGTGCTCCAGCAGCAGCCGGACGCACTGCATGAGCTTTTCCAGGTCCTTTTGGCGCAAAACCTCCGTGAGCCGGTCCAGGACCAGCAGTTCACTGTTCCAGAGCCACGCCCGGAAGACACACAGCCGGTAATAATCCAGCAGGGAAACCTCCGCCAGGCTCAGCTCCATGGGAAGAAGCAGGCCCATCTGACGCATGGTATCCGCGGCCTCCGAACTGCGCAGCCGCAGCTCCGCCTGTTTCCGCTGGCTCCGGTTCAAGGATTTTTCCAGCGCCACTAAAAAATCCCATACCGTCAATTCTCTGGATTCAAACCGGTACTTATCCACGATCATGCTGTTTTGCAGGACCCAGCGTTCCAATGCCTGCCCGCCCACCCGGCGGCCGCAGGAAAAGGCCTTGCCGCGCTTCAGGTGGGAGCCGCCCTTGAAAATATCCAGATACGCCGTGCCGGAGGTGAGATGGTCATCCACATAAATGCCGATACATTCCCCTCTGGAAACGGAGAGCTCAAAGTGATACTCCCGGTCCTCCCGCTGAAAGCAGCCCTGCTCAACGCGGATCAATTCTTCTTTCATGGGCGGTTACTCCCCCTGAAAAAGCAGCGGCAGCGTCACACAGCATTCCGTGCCGATGCCCACCGCGCTGAAAATGTGAAGGCCGTAATCCTCGCCGAACATCAGCCGGATGCGGCTGTTGACGTTGCGCAGGGCGATCCCGCCCTTTTGCTGGCCGGTCGCCGCTTCGGTGCCCTCCGCGAATTGCCGGTTCAGCTGCTCCACCCGCTCCTCCGGCATACCGATGCCGTCATCCCGGACCCGCAGGAACAGTGTCCGGTCGCTGTTTTCCACCACGATGCGGACGGTGCCGGGGCCCAGCTTGCCCTCCAGGCCGTGGGAGACCGCGTTTTCCACCAGAGGCTGCAAAATGAGCTTCGGCATCCGCGCTTCCAGCAGCTTTTCATTTTCCAGCTCCAGCTCCATGGAGATCTTGTCTCCAAAACGGCACCGCTGGATGGTGAAATAGTTTTCCGCGTTATCCAGTTCGTCGGAGAAGGTCACATATTCCTTTACATTGGAAATGGTATAGCGGAAAAACGTGGCCAGCGCTTCCGTGGTCTCGGCGATGTCCTCGCAGTCCGCCAGCAGCGCGTCCGTCCGGATGGCCTCCAGCGCGTTATAGAGAAAGTGGGGATTGATCTGGTTTTGCAGCGCCAGATATTCCGCCTGCTTCTGCCGCAGCTTGGTGATCTCCTCACCGTGCAGGCGTTCTTCCATGTCGGAGAAAAAGAGCTTCAGCAGGGGGTCTTTGCCCCAGTCCGTTTGCAGGACGGCGTCCAGGTCCCGGTCATTTTGATAACGCCGCAGCGCTTTTTGCAGCTTCCATCCGGCCCGCAGCCACATACGATCACCTACTTATACAGTTTCTTATAGTCCGACGGGCTGACGCCGGTGGCCTTTTTAAATAGCCTGGAGAAGTATTTCAAGTCACGGTAACCCACCATTTCCGCCACATCCTGGATGGACAGCGTGTCGCCGCACAACAGCTCCTTGGACTTGTTGATGCGCAGCTCTGTCAGGTAATCCATAAAATTCTGCCCGGTCTCCTTCTTGAACAAGGTGGAAAAATAGGTGGCGTTGAATCCCACGGCGCTGCTGACATCCTCCAGCCGCAGCGCTTCCCGGTAGTGCTGCTGGATGTAGCGCTTGGCCTCGGTGATGGGACGGGCCTCTCGCAGGGACCGCTCGTCCCCCAACCGCCGCAGCTCCCGGCTGATATCCTGCCGCAGCAATTGAAACACACCCTGCGCGTCCGCGCAGAGCCAGAACTTTTCCGCCATGCTCTCCGCGAACCGTTCCTCTGTGGGGCCGTTTTGCTGCATCCCGTACAGGCAGGCCTCCAGCGCCTGGAAAAACCAATCCTCCAGCATTTGCCCGTTCAGATTTTCCTGAGAGAGGACGGTACGGAAGCTCTCCTCCAGTTCCTGGGCAAACCGCCCTTCATCCAGACATTCCGCCGCCACCTGAAATCTCTTTCGCTGGGCGGCCTCCATGATATACCGCTGGCCGAAGGCTGCCCGCTCGGTCTCCGCATCCCGCCAGGTCTGGGAGCGGCACAAGCGGTCCCGGCAAAACCACATGGCCTGGCGCATGGAAAGGACCGTTTCCTCGAAGGCGGTCTGCCGGCTGCCCAGACAGATGGTACAGCGGAGATTGCCGAACATATCCCGCTGCTGTTCGATCTCCTTCTGGATCTTTGTGAAGCACTGCTTCACTGCCACGGTCCGGTACGCACTCATGCGCAATACGATGGCGATGCCTTCTTTTCGCACGGCGGCGGCATAGACGTCCGTCAGAGCCTGCAGCTCCCGCCGGACGATCTCCAGGGCGTGCTGTAGAATGACCTGATAGCCGCCCGGATCTTGGATGGTGCCGATTACATCCACCCTCACCAGTGCCGCGAAGCAAACGCCCCCGGCGGCGCGAAAGCCCTCGTCCGCATACGCCATAAAGGGCTGCTGGTGTTCTGCCGCGTCGGCAAGGGCCTTCATCAGCTGCTCCTGCTGCCGTTCGCCGCTTTTTTTCAGCTGGAATTCCAGCGCGGCTTCTTTCCCCAGCTTGTCGCTCAGCCGCAGCAAAATGCCGGTGAGCTCCTCCTGCTTGAGGGGCTTGAGCAGGTAATCCTCCACACCGTATTTCAGGGCGTTTTGCGCGTATTCAAATTTCCGGTATCCGCTGATGATGATAAAATGCAGGTCCGGCTGCAAGTCCTTGGCCCGCTGGATCAGCTCGATCCCGCTGCACCCGGGCATCCGGACGTCCGTGATCAGCAGGTGGGGCTGCTTTTCCCGCACCAGCTCCAGCGCCCGCAGGCCGTCGCTGGCCGTACCGACGATCTCATAGCCCAGCTGTTCCCAGTCGATGAGCTTTTGCAGCAGCAGGAGCACTTTGTTTTCATCATCCGCCAGAACAACCCTCAGCATGGCACATTCCTCCGGTTTTTGTACAAAGAAAGGGAAAACGAAACCGTTTTCCCTTTCTTTGCATTATAATCCTTTTACCTGGGTTTGCCAAGAGGCGTTTTTCGCAAATGGCTTACTCGTAGTCAGCAACGTTGGAAGCGTCGATCCAAACGCTGTCGGTGATGAGGACGTTGCTCTCCAGAGAGCCGCCGTCCAGCAGGGTGACCGCGGCCTCCAGGCCGTTGGCAGCCATGGCGCCGCCGTCCTGAGCCACGGTGCCGACGATACGGCCGTCCTTGATGGCCTCATAGCCGTCGGGGGTGCCGTCCAGGCCGGTGATGACGATGCCGCTGTCAGCGCCTGCGGCGTTGCCGGCGCCCACGGCCATGCCGTCGTTCTCGCAGACGATGGCGTCCAGGTCATAAGCGGACAGCCAGCTCTCCACGGTAGCCTGGGCCTTGGCGGTATCCCACTGGCAGTCGGCGGGAGAAACCACCTGGACCATGTCGGGATAGTTGGCCAGGATGTTCTCATAGCCTTCCAGACGGTCCAGAGCGTCAGAAGAAGCAGCGGGGCCGGTCAGGATGGCCACATTGCCCTTGCCGCCCAGCAGGTCGGCAACGTGCTGCATCTCGTTCTCGCCGGCCTTGACGTTGTTGCCGCAGGAGACGGCGGAGATACCGGCATCCTCCCAATCGGTGCAGGAGGAGACGATGTTGATGACGACCACACCGGCGTCCGCGGCGGCCTTGGCGGCGTCGCGCAGGCCATCGGGATCGACGGGCTCAAACAGGATGGCGTTGAAGCCCTCGGACACGCACTGCTCGATCTGGGTGATCTGGGTGGCGGCATCCTGGTCGGCGCTCAGAATGGTCAGCTCAACGCCCAGCTCCGCGGCCTTGGCCTCGGCGGCCTCGGTGACGGCGATCTGGAACGCGTTGGTCTGGTGCTGCTGGATCAGAGCGATCTTGTAGGGGGCGCCTTCGGCTTCGCCGCTCTCAGCGGGAGCGGCAGGGGTGGTGGTCTCCTTGCTGCCGCAGCCTGCCAGAACAGACAGTGCCATAGCGGCGGTCAGGAGCATTGCCAGAAACTTTTTCTTGTTCATGATCTATCCTCCAAAATGTATTTATGTAAGAGTGGGACCGCGATGCGGCATCCATCTCTTGACACCTGAATCAGCTCTTCTTGCTCTTTCCCTTAATGTCGATCAGCACCGCCAGGACGATAATGACGCCCTTGACGATCTTCTGCCAATGGGAGGAAACGCCCATGATGTCCAGACCGTTGGCGATGACCGTGATGAGCAGGCAGCCCGCCACGACGCCCCAGGGCTTGCCCACGCCGCCGGACATGGACACGCCGCCCACCACACAGGCGGTGATGGCGTCCATCTCATAGCTTTCCGCCGCGGTAGGCTGGCCGATGGTCACGCGGGAGGTCATCAAAAATCCGCACAGGCCGGCCAGCAAGCCGGCGATGGCGAAGGTGGAAATGCGGATCCTCGTGGTGTTGATGCCGGATACCCGCGCCGCCAGCAGGTTGCCGCCGCAGGCATAGACCCGGCGCCCGTAAACGGTTTTCGACAGGACGAAGGAGCAGATGGCAATGATGATCGCCAGGAAGACCGCCAGCATGGGGATGCCGCAAAAAGAGGAAGCGGCCACAGCCTTGTATCTGGCGCTGATGCCGATGACCGGCTTGCCGTTGGAGATCAGCAGCGCCAGGCCGCGGACGGCGGTCATGGTGCCCAGCGTCATGATAAAGGGCGGCAGGTTGCCCACGGCAACGCCGACACCGTTCACAATGCCCACGGCCAGACCGGCCAGCATGGCAACGATCAAAGGCACGATGAGCGGATAGTCGCCCTGGCCCAGCATGGCGGCCAGAATGCCGGTAAACGCCACGGTGGAGCCAACGGACATATCAAATCCGCCGGCGACGATGACGAACATCATGCCAAATGCCAGAATGCCGTTGATGGAGGCCTGCTTGAGAATGTTGACCAGGTTGCCGGGGGTGATGAAGCTGGGCTTCAAACAAGTCAGAACGATCACCAGCGCGATAAAGATCACGAAAATGAAATACTCGCTGATGAGTGTA
>CAMGRA010000043.1 GCA_946061345.1 uncultured Clostridia bacterium
TGGTGCTCCTCCAGGTATTCGATCTTCGCCACCCGGGGGTTATTGGTCTGGCTGTAGGAATCCCAGTGGAACAGGCTGTCGCCGAAAACGCCGAAGGGATCGACCAGAAGATTGAAGCCGATGCACAGCAGAAGGGCAAGGACCACCACGGCGGCGAACATCATCAACCATTTTTTCGCAGACATAGCTCCTCCCTAAACACTTTCGTAGACGTAGGCGATGGCGGTGTAATCGCCGTTGAGATAGACCGTCGCCATCAGGATCAGCACGGCGGCCAGCAGCACGATAAACTGCACCGAAGGCTTTTTCTGCGCAAGGGACTGGCGGATATGCACGCCCTTTTCCTGACGGCAGCTGACGTAAAACAGGACCAGACCGGCCAAAAACACGGTCAAATAGCCCCGCAGGTCCAGGCCGAAGGAGAGAAAAGCTCCCGGGCTCAGGTTCCAGAGGCAGTGGGTGAAGCTGTGACGGAGCATCCCCCAGGCGTTGGCCAGGCTGTCGGCACGGGAGAAGAACCGGCCGATGGTGACCAGAAAACAGGTGCGCAGGATGCGGAAAATGTGCATCAGACGCCCATTATGCTTCCATTTTTCAAAAAGGGGCGCGCAGAGCATGGCACCGGACATGAGCAGTCCGTTCCACAGACCGTAGGCGATATTCTGCAGGCCGGGACCCTGCCAGATACCCACCAGGAGGAAGACCACCACGGTGGAGATGCAGGGCACCAGCAGCTTGCCGACCCGCTGGCCCAGACGCTTGCGGAAGTGCTTGCAGAAGCGCGGCAGCCACCGGGACAGAGCCAGAGGATAGAACACATAGTCCTTCATCCACTCGCCCAGGGAGATGTGCCAGCGGCGCCAGAAGTCATCCACACTGGTGGCAAAGTAGGGACGGCGGAAATTGATGCCCAGCTCGATACCGAACATGGTGGAAACGCCCCGGACGATGTCGATGCCGCCGGAAAAATCGCAGTAGAGCTGCAGACAGTAGAGGGCGGCACCGAAGAATACCACAATCCCGTTATAGGCGGCGTAATTGCCGTAAAGCTCCGCCACGCCGGCTGCCAGGGTGTCGGCGATAAGGACCTTTTTCAGCATACCCCAGAGCATCAGTTCGATGCCGTCACGCAGATTCTCCGCGCGGAACGGGTGCTCGGCAAAAAGCCGGGGCTGCAGCTCCTGGTAGCGATGGATGGGACCCTGGATCATCTGGGGGAAATAAGCGGCGAACAGGGCGTATCTGAAAATGTTATGCTCCGCCTCCACCTTGCCGCGATAGACGTCGATCAGGTAGCCGGAGGTCTGGAAAATGTAAAAGGAAAGACCCAGCGGCAGGAGCAGGTCCAGAGGACGGAAGGAAAAGCCGCTCGCGGTCAGGGCAATGAGGGAGTTGACGCCGGAGAGCAGCCAGTCAAGGTATTTGAAGACTGCCAGAGTCAGAAAATTCAGGCACAGCGCGGCGGCCAGCACGCGGCGGCGCTGCTTCATGCTCTCTTTTTTGACGGCGGGACGCTCCCCGCGTTCCACGCCGGCAAGGCGCGCTTTCTCTTTCCGGTGCAGCGCCTCCAGCCACCGTGCCGCGCCGTAGGTCATGGCAATGGTGCCGCAGAGGTAGACTGCTGCGACAGGACTGTAGGAAAGATAAAATACGCCGCTTACCAGCAGCAGTACGATCCAGCGGAAGCGCAGCGGCGTCAAGTAATACACCAGCAGCGCGCCGGCCAGAAAGATCAGAAAGGCGGTACTGCTCAGAGACATATCATTCGCAGCGCAGACGCTCCACCAGGGCGTAAATCGCCTCGGCGGAATTGAAATTCTCAGGCTCCAACGCGTCGACGGTGATGGCAATGTCGTAAGCCTCGTTCAGCTCGCCGACGATCATCACCACATCCAGAGAGGTGAGTATTCCGTCGTCGATGAGGGCGGTTTCCTTTTCAAAATCCACATCGGGGCAGCAGCCCTCCAAAATTTGAATCAGCTCTTCCACAGCGTTACTCCTTATTATTAATATATTGCTGCCTGAGAAGCGCACGGTCGATCTTTCCCGTGCGGTTGGCAGGCATCTGTTCCAAAAACACCACGCGGTTGGGCAGCATATAGTCCGGCAGGGCGGCCTTGAGCTGCTGCAAAAGGGCCTTGCTGTCGTTCTCCTCCGCCTGGCAAAAGAGAATGAGCTTTTCCCGTGCCGCGTCGTGGAGACAGCAGGCGTAGTGCACCGACGGCAGGGCATTGGCGGCGACCTCGATCTCTCCCAGCTCGATGCGGTGGCCCATATGCTTTACCTGGGAGTCGGCCCTGCCGACAAAGAGCAGGTTGCCGTCAGGCAGCCGCTTGGCCAGATCGCCCGTGCGGTAGATGCGCTCGGGATAGGCGCTGTGCAGGGGATTCTGGCAGAAGGCCTCCGCGGTTTTTTCCGGGTTTTCATAGTAGCCCAGGGCAAGACAGGTGCCCCGGACGCAAAGCTCCCCGATGACACCGGGGGCGGTCACTTCCTCCGAGCCGCTGCAGAGGAACACGCCGGAATTGACAAAGGGCTTGCCGATGGGCAGGATCTCGTCGTCGGCGTAGGGGCGGTCTACAATATAATAAGTGCAGTTGCAGGTGATCTCCGTCGGACCGTAGAGATTGACGTAGCGGGCCTCAGGCATATGGGCGCGCCAGTCGTTGAGGACCTTGCACGGAAGCAGCTCGCCGGAGAACATGACCTGCCGCAGATACAGGGGCCTGACCGAATCGAAGGTTCGCAGCGCCGACAGGATCTTCATGGCCGCCGCAGCCCAGATCAGGGTGTTGACCCGGCGCTCGTTCAGCCGGGCGATCAGGCGCTTGGGCATGAGGAACAGGGGCTTTTCCAGCACCTGAACGCTGGCAGCGTTGCGCAGGGCAATGTAGATGTCTTTGACCGATACGTCAAAGTCAAAGGGTGCCTGATTGCCGAAAACGGCGGTGGTGTCAAAGCCAAAAGCCGCCGTAAACTGTTCGGCCATGTCGATCACGCTCCGGTGCGACACCAGAACGCCCTTGGGAACGCCGGTGGAGCCGGAGGTGAAAATGCAGTAGAGGGGGTCCGTGTCCAGGCCCTCGGCAATGGTGCGGTCGGCCAGAGCATAGTCCGGCTCGTCCGGCAGGTCCGCCATAGACAGAACGGGACACTGCGCAAAGGGAAGGGGAGCGTTCTCCGCGGCAGCCAGCAGAATGGCAGCCGGTTTCATGGTGCTGTAAATGTCCCGCAGACGCTTTTCCGGCAGGGTCAGGTCCAGGGGAACATAGAAATTGCCGCTGCACGTCACGCCCAGAAAAGCAACGGGGACTGCCGCACGGCGGTCAATGGACACAAGGATCGGGCGGTTGCGGCAGCCCTTTAAGCGGCGGTGAAGTTCGCCGCCGATGCTGCAGGCCGTGCGCCACACCTGGCCGTAGGTCAGGCTCTGGGACTGGTCTGCAAGGGCGCATTGCTCCGGCGCAGTCTGTGCGGCTCTTTTCAGATAGGTCAGTACGTTGGTGATCATCGGCCCTGCACCTCCCGGATTCTCCTCTGAATTGAAAGAAAAGCGATTGCAGAAGCAATCGCTTTTTCATGGTGCGAGTGATGCGACTTGAACGCACACGACGGTTGTCACACGCCCCTCAAACGTGCCTGTCTACCTATTCCAGCACACTCGCATATCCAATTTGCTATGCTATTGTATAGCGGATTCCCAAATTTGTCAAGCCCTTTTTTCGGCAGGAGAGAGTTTTCACGGCAAAATCAGCGCCCCTTCGGAAAACTTCTCGATTCCCGCGATTTTTTCTTAAATATGTATTGACTGGGTAAAAAAAATATGGTAGAATAGTGCTCTATACTGCGGAAATATCGCAAAGCACCAATTCTCACCCACTAAAAGCATTATACCATACCCGAGACGGATGCGCAAGAGGACAACAGAACAAACCGTCAACCGCTCCGGGCGTGTCACAAAATGCGCTGCTCCGCAAATACATGAACCACACACCCAATGAACAGAAAGGCTGTGATGACCCATATGGAAATCAAGGACGTGAAGTTCGGAAAGACCGAGCGTAAGAGCTACGCCAAGTATCAGGAGATCCTGCAGATGCCGAACCTGCTGAAGATTCAGAAGGATTCGTACAACTGGTTCCTGAACGAGGGCCTGCGCGAGGTATTTCACGACGTCGCGGCGATCACCGACTACACCGGCAACCTGGAGCTGTCCTTCCTGGACTACTCCCTCGACGAAAAGCCCAAGTATACCGTTGAGGAGTGCAAGGAGCGCGACGCCACCTACGCCAAGCCCATCAAGGTCCGTGTCCGCCTGCTGAACAAGCAGACAGGCGAGATCAAGGACCAGGAGATCTTCATGGGCGACTTCCCGCTCATGACCAACGGCGGCACCTTCGTCATCAACGGCGCAGAGCGCGTCATTGTTTCCCAGATCGTCCGCAGCCCCGGTATGTACTACGGCGACACGGTGGACAAGGCCGACCAGCACACCTACACCGCTACGGTCATCCCGTACCGCGGCGCCTGGCTGGAATATGAGACGGACCTGCAGAACTGCTTTTATGTCCGCATCGACAAAAACCGCAAGCTGCCCATCACCTGCCTGATCCGCGCCATGGGCGTGGAGACCGACGCGCAGATCATCGAGCTGTTCGGCGAGGACGAGCGCATCAAGGCGACCATGGAAAAGGATCCCTGCAAGTCCCGCGAGGACAGCCTGCTGGAGATCTACCGCCGTCTGCGTCCCGGCGAGCCGCCTACAGTGGACAGCGCTGCCTCCTATCTGGAAGGTCTGTTCTTTGATCCCCGCCGTTACGACGTTTCCAAGGTCGGACGCTATAAATTCAACAAGAAAATGGACATCTGGAGCCGCCTGAGCGGCCAGGAGGTGGCCGAACCCATCGTCGATCCGCGCACCGGCGAGATTCTGGCCATGCCCGGCGAGGTCCTCAGCCGCGAAAGAGCCAAGGAGATCTCCGCGCGGGGCGTCTGCGAGGCGGTCATTTCCGTCAACGGCACTGCCCGCAAGCTGTTTTCCAACTTCATGGTGGACATGAAGAACTTCGTGGACTTTGACCCGGCACAGTACGGCATCAAGGAAAAGGTCTGCCGCAAGGTCCTCTTTGAGATGCTGGACACCGTCCCTGCCGACGGCTGGGAGGAAGCCGTTGAAGAGCGCCGCGACGACCTGATCCCCAAGCACATCACCCGGGACGACATTCTGGCCTCCATCAACTATCTCAACTGCGTGGCCTTCGGCGTCGGCACCACCGACGACATCGACCACTTGGGCAACCGCCGTCTGCGCTGCGTCGGCGAGCTGCTGCAGAATCAGTTCCGCGTCGGCTTCACCCGCCTGGAGCGCGTCATCCGCGAGCGCATGACCGTCCAGGATCTGGAGACCGTCACGCCCCAGAGCCTCATCAATATCCGTCCGGTGACGGCGGTCATCAAGGAATTCTTCGGTTCCTCGCCGCTGTCCCAGTTCATGGACCAGAACAACCCCCTGGCGGAGCTGACCCACAAGCGCCGTCTTTCCGCCCTCGGCCCTGGCGGCCTGAGCAGAGAGCGCGCCTCCTTTGATGTCCGCGACGTCCACTACAGCCACTACGGCCGTATGTGCCCCATTGAGACACCTGAAGGTCCCAACATCGGCCTGATCAACTATCTGGCCAGCTTTGCCCAGATCAACGAATACGGCTTTGTGGAGGCTCCCTACCGCAAGGTCGTCCGCGAATATGACGAGAACGGCAAATATATCGCCTCCCGCGTGACGGATGAGGTTGAATATATGTCTGCCGATGTGGAGGACGATTACTTCATCGCCCAGGCCAAGGAGCCTGTGGATGAAAACGGCTACCTCCTCAACACCCGCATCACCTGCCGCCACCGCGACGAGATCATCGCTGTGGACCGCGAGGTCATCGACTATCTGGATGTCTCTCCGAAGATGATGACTTCCATCGCGACTGCCTTTATCCCGTTCCTTCAGAACGACGACGCAAACCGCGCTCTGATGGGTGCGAACATGCAGCGCCAGGCCGTGCCGCTGATGGTCACGGAGGCACCCATCGTCGCCACCGGCATCGAGCAGAAATGTGCCGTGGACTCCGAGGTCTGCATCAAGGCCGAGAAGGACGGCACAGTCACCCGTGTCAGCGCCGATTTGATCACCGTCCGCTACGATGACGGCGACGTCCGCGACTACGTGCTGACCAAATTTGCCCGCTCCAACCAGGGCACCTGCGTCAACCAGCGGCCCATCGTCGAGGTGGGTGAGCGTGTCGTCTGCGACCAGGTCATTGCCGACGGTCCCGCCTGCTCTCAGGGTGAGATCGCGCTGGGCAAAAACGTGCTCATCGGCTTCGTCACCTGGGAAGGCTACAACTACGAGGACGCCATCCTGCTCAACGAGCGCCTGGTCCGTGAGGACGTGTTTACTTCCATTCATATTGAAGAGTATGAGACTGAGGCCCGCGACACCAAGCTGGGACCGGAGGAGATCACCCGCGACATCCCCAATGTGGGCGAGGATACTCTGAAGGACCTGGACGAGGACGGTGTCATCCGTATCGGTGCTGAGGTCAAGTCCGGCGATTATCTGGTCGGCAAGGTCACGCCCAAGGGCGAGACGGAGCTGACCGCCGAGGAGCGCCTGCTGCGCGCTATCTTCGGCGAAAAGGCAAGAGAAGTCCGCGACACCTCTTTGAAGGTGCCTCACGGCGAGGCTGGCATCATCGTGGATGTCAAGGTCTTTACCCGTCAAAACGGCGACGAGCTGGCTCCCGGCGTCACCAAGGTTGTCCGTGTCTATATCGCCCAGAAGCGTAAGATCTCCGTCGGCGATAAGATGGCAGGCCGCCACGGCAACAAGGGCGTTGTCTCCCGTATCCTGCCGGAGGAGGATATGCCCTTCCTGCCCGACGGCACCCCGCTGGACATCGTGCTGAATCCGCTGGGCGTTCCGTCCCGTATGAATATCGGACAGGTCCTGGAGGTCCATCTGGGCTATGCGGCCCACGCCCTGGGCTGGAAGGTCGCCACGC
>CAMGRA010000044.1 GCA_946061345.1 uncultured Clostridia bacterium
ATGTGTGCATAACCGCATCTGCGGTGGTAGGGCTCTTCATGCAAGCAAATGAAAAGCCGATGAGCCTATAGGCTCAGCCGAGGGCATGCCTCAAGGGAGCTGGTGCATACCACCGGCACGGCCGGTGGTTATGATTATTTCAGAATGCGGATCTGGCCGATGACGGGCAGCTCTTTCGCTTTGCCCGTGGCGGCATTGACGATGCCGATAATGGACAGGGCCAGGAACACCAGGCCCAGCAGGCTGATGATGACCGTCACGAAATAGAGACTCCAGGAGATCGCAAGCAGGATCTCGCTCAGGACCCATCTGGCAACGCCAAAAATGGCCTCCGCAATGAGCAGCACAAGGCCCTGATTGGCGTGGAACCGGGCAAACTTGGAATCTTTCGCGGCAAAGATCGGGATGAGTACCAGCCAGGACAGATAGGCTAAAACGCCCATGGCCTTGTTTTTCTCCACATCCGCCGGGGCAAACTGCGCCGTGGTGTCGGCAGTGTTGAAGGCAGCGGCGAAACCGTTGTCCTTGCTTGCGTTGTTTTGCTGTGTCGTCTGGGCAGGCTCCTCAACGGGTGTGCCGCAGCCGGGGCAAAAGCGCACTCCTTCCTTCAGCTCCATACCGCATTGTCTGCAAAATGGCATATGATTTCCTCCTCATTTTTAATTTATCTCCAGTCGGTGAAAGCACCGGCCTTCTCACAGATTCTTGCCGGAAATCTTCCCGGCTTTATGTACCGTCGATCTGAGGCAAGGTGACCGTCTCCCCGTCGCTGACAAGCAGGATATCGCCTAACTCATCGGTGCGCAGGATCCTTGCGCCGGCGTCCTCCAGGCGGCTGAGCACGACCTCATCCGGGTGGCCGTAGGAATTGTCCCTGCCGACGGAGATCACAGCGTAGGCAGGCATGACCTCATTCAAAAAGCGGTAGGACGTAGAGGTGGCGCTTCCGTGGTGCCCCACCTTCAAAACCGTGGCGCTCAGGTCCGTCCCGGCGTCCAGAAGCTCCCGTTCCACCGGCGTTTCCGCGTCGGCCATGAACAAAAAGGAGGTCGCACCGTAGCTCACGCGCAGAACGATAGAGGTGTTGTTGGTATCCTCCGCCTCCGGGTCGCAGGCCAGGATTTCCACCTCTGCGCCGCCAAGGGCAAAGGTCTCCCCCGCTCCTGGGACGGTCATATCGCATTTCTGTTCCGCTACCCGGTCAGAAAAATTCCGGAACGCCTTGGAATCATAGTCCGTCACCGGGCAGTAGACCGTACCTGCCGTGCAAGCCTCCAGGGCGCCTGACAGGCCGCCCACATGGTCCTCGTGGGCATGAGTACAGACGATGTAATCCAGATGGGTCACGCCGTTTTTCTCCAGGACGGTGTAGACCGTGCTGCTGTCAGCCACGTTGCCGCCGTCGATGAGCAGGCTTTCCCCGCCACAGGTCACCAGGGCCGCGTCCGCCTGTCCCACGTCGATAAACAGGACCCGGAGCTCCCCGCCGTCCGAGGGTAAAGAGGCAGCTTTGCCGCCGCCCAGCAGCAGATACAGTCCGTAGAGCGCGATGAGCACCAGGGCGATCAGCCAGCTATACGGTGCCATGGATTTTGGCTTTTCTCCGCGGCGCTGTCCGGTATTTTTCGCCGCCATGGCGCACCCTCCGTTCTTTTTTCTCCCGGGGCGGATTGCGACACATTTCGCGCCGCCGCCGTGCTATTATAAAGTCACAGCTTATCCAATGCGAGCGCACTTCATATCCCACAACCGACTTGCCCTCCGAATTCTTCGGGGGGCTTTTTTCTGCCCGCATCTTTGTTTATGATATCATATCTGCCGGCCTTTGTAAACGGATTTTTGTGTCGCTTCTTCCTCTTTTCGCATAGATTGGTACGAAGGGGGCGAAGAAAATGTCGTGCTATGTAATGAAGTTCGGCGGAAGCTCCGTGGCGGACGCAAAAAAACTCTACGCTGCCGCCCGGAAGCTGGCGGAAGTACACAGGCAGGGACATCAGGTGGTCGGCGTGTTGTCCGCTCAGGGCGGCACGACAGACGCGCTTTTATCCCGGGCGCGGGAAATCGACCCGGATTGCAGCGGGCGGGAGCTGGATATGCTCCTGGCCACGGGGGAGCAATGCACCGTCAGCCTGTGCGCCATGGCCCTGCGCCGGCTGGGAATGCCCGCTGTCAGCCTGTGCGGCTGGCAGGCCGGACTGAAAACAGAGGATCGTCACGGCGACGCGCGGGTCCTCTGTCTGGAAAATGACCGGGTCAAACGGGAACTGGAGGCTGGCAAAATCGTCCTGGTAGCAGGCTTTCAGGGAGTCGACTGCCATGGTGACATCACCACTCTGGGACGTGGCGGCTCCGACACCACCGCCGTCGCTCTGGCAGCCTTTCTCCACGCCGACCGCTGTCGTATCTACACCGACGTGGACGGCGTTTACGACCGCGACCCGCGAAAATTTTCCGACGCGGTCAAGTTCCCGGAGATCTCCTACAACGAGATGCTGGTTTTGGCCCGCAGCGGCGCGAAGGTCCTCCACGACCGCTGTGTGGAGCTGGCAAAGCAGTACGGCGTGGAGGTGGAGGTGCTTTCCTCCTTCCGGGAACTGCCCGGCACGCTGGTCCACGGATGACCTTTTCCGCTCTGGTTGCAAGGGCGCACTGCATAATGCAGCGCGCCCTTTGATTCTGCTTAGCTTAAATTCAGGATGCTGCACAGCTCCTCCTGGCTGCGCAGGCCGTTAATGCGATGGAGGATCTCTCCGTCGAGCATCATGATGATGGTCGGCACGCTGAGGATATCGAATTGCTGCGCCAGCCCCTCCTGCTCGCCCACATTTGCCTTGCAGAATTTATAGCGCTCGCCGTAAATGGCCTCCAGCTTGTCAAATACCGGTTCCATACTCCGGCAGGGGGCACAGTTGTCCTGATAGAAGTCAATGACCACCGGTTGCTCGGCAAATTCCGTCTCCCTGCGGAAGTTTTCATTGGTCAGGTGTATCATAAAACCGCTCCTTTGTCCTATGCTGTGGTTAGCATATGCACAGGACCCGGTTTTATCAGGGGAAAGCGGAACTGGGAGGAATCCCCTTTTTGTGCTTTCTATTGTTTTCCGGCTTCTGCCTGAAGCGGTGAATTACTTACACGCGGCGACGATCAGCTCCACGCAAACTTCCTCTCCCAAAGCACCGCTGTTGAGGCACAGGTCATAGTTCTGCGCCTGTCCCCAGTTGCGGCCCGTGTAATTCTTATAGTAGACGCGGCGCTTCTGGTCCTTTTCCGCCAGGCGCTTTTCCGGCGACTTGTCCTTTTCTCCGTAACGCTCCACGATGCGCTTGGCACGGCTTGTCATATCCGCGTGGATGAACACATGGAGGCAGTCCTTGTTGTCCCGCAGAATATAGTCGGCACAGCGCCCTACGATGACGCAATTGCCTTCCTCAGCCAGCTCCTCAATGAATCTGGTCTGCTCGATGTAGAGCCGGTCGTGCATGGAAAGGCCGTCGGCGCTGTACTGCCCCGCCGTGGCCATGGCGAACAGCAGACTGCTCTTGGCGCTGGCGTATTCGCCGCTTTCCTCGATGAATTCCGGGGAAAAGCCGCTGCGCTCTGCGACCTTATTGACCAGCTCCCGGTCATAGAACTGATAGCCCAGCCGTTCTGCCACCAGCTTGCCGATGGTGCGGCCGCCGCTGCCGAACTCCCGGCTGATGGTGATGATGCTTTTCATGATCGCACTCCTCCTGTTCTTTTTAACCCCACATTGCCGACAGTGCGGGGATGATCTGCTTTTTTCTCGACATGACCTTCGGCAGGAACACCGTGTTCGCCTTGGCGTCCTGGGAAAATGCCATGCGGATGGTGTCCTCGTCGCCCAGATAGATGAGCTGCGTGCCCTCCAGGAGCACGTCCGTCAGCATCAGCAGCATGAGGCTGTAATGCTTCTCCTCCATGGTCCTGCGCATCTGCTCCAGGAATTCCTCCTTGCGCTCCAGAATGTGGGCGGAATTGACGCAGGTGATCTGCCCCACGCCCAGGTCGTGGCCGGCGATGTGGAAATCCTTGAAGTCCGTAAACAGCAGTTCCTTGGCCGTCTTGTCGTCGGACCAGGAGGCGGAGAAGATCGCCTGACCCAGTTCCTCCAGGGACACGTTGGCAATGCGTGCCAGGCGCTCGGCCATGTTGCGGTCGCGCTGGGTACAGGTGGGCGATTTGAACATGACCGTATCGGAGACAATAGCTGCCGCCATCAGTCCTGCCAGCTTTTCCGAGGGCATCAGGCCCTTTTCCTGGTACATCCCGGCGATGATGGTAGTGGTGCTGCCCACCGGCTCGTTGCGGAAGTAGATAGGATTGCCCGTCTGGATGTCCGCCAGACGGTGATGGTCGATGATCTGCAGGATCTCCGCCTGCTCCAGGCCGGGCACCGACTGGGCCGCCTCATTGTGGTCCACCAGGACCACCCGTTTTCTGCGGGGGCGGATCAAATGGTAGCGGGAAAGGGTGCCCACCACCCGCTCGTTTTCGTCCAAAATCGGGTAACAGCGGTAGCGGCTCTTTAGCATCCCCTCGCGCACGTCATCCACATAGTCGTCCAGATGAAAGCACTCCAGATCCGTAGTACGGCAGACCCGGGCAATGGGGACAGACTGATAGATCAGGCGCACGGCGCGGTAGGCATCAAAGGGGGTGGAGATGATACAGGTGTCCGTGGGCATGGCGCGAAGCTCCTCGTCCAGCTCCGCCTGACAGACGATGACGCAGCTGACCCCCAGCTCCAGGGCGCGGCGCACCATATCCGGCTGCTGGCCGCAGACAACGATGCTGTCCTCGGAGGAAAACAACAGGTTTTCCCGGTTCTGGGGCAGGGCGATGGTCACATCGCCGCTGATGGTATCCACCAGGTTGCCTGCCTCATTGAGAATACGACCCTCTAAAACGCTCAGCAGGTTAAAAACGGGAATCTGCTCAATGTGGGGCCGCTCGATGGAGCGCATATCGCAGGCAGCAATGTCGCCGGAGGAGAGCATACCGAACAGGGTGCCGTCCTCGTTGGTCACCGGAATGGCGGCAACGCTGCGGTCCGCCGTCAGCACTGACCAGGCATGGCTGACCGTTACGGCGGAGGACAGGGCCGGCGGCGTGTCATAGGCCAGATCCCGCACCTGGGTGCGTACGGTCTTGACCCACTCCGGCGCGGTAAAGCCAAAGCGCTCCAAAACAAGCTGGGTCTCGTCGCTGACGTGGCCCAGACGCCCGGCACGATATTCCCGGTCGCCCAGAGAATTGCGCAGGGCCGCATAGGCCATTGCGGAAACAATGGAATCCGTATCCGGATTGCGGTGGCCGATGACGTAGATAGTATCCATGTTACGCTCCTTTTTCCTTTTCTATCTTCATCGTACCCATTTTTTTCGCAACTGTCAACGCTATGGAGAGAAAAATTTTTCTTTCCCGGAAAAGAGTTGCGTCCTTTCGTGAAATTTGATATAATATTAGTTACTGTATCCGTCGCAATGCGACAAAAAATATAAGGAAGTGCTTTATGAAACAGCCAACGTTAGTGGTTCTTGCCGCCGGAATGGGCAGCCGCTTCGGCGGCCTCAAACAGATAACGCCGATAGACGAGCAGGGCAACAGCATCCTGCATTACTCCATTTATGATGCCATTCAGGCAGGTTTCGGCAAGGTGGTCTTCGTCATCAAGAAGGCCATCGAGAAAGAATTCCGCCAGATCACAGTCGGTCTGGAGAAGCATATCGACGTTGCCTACGCTTTTCAGGAGGCAGACATGCTTCCTCCCGGCTTCCAGGTGCCTGAGGGCCGAACCAAGCCCTGGGGAACGGGTCACGCCGTACTTTGCGCCAAGGCTGAGGTGGACGGCCCCTTTACCGTCATCAACTCCGACGATTTCTACGGTCGTGGCGCCTATACGGCCATTGCCGACTTCCTCCGTCAGCCCCACGGAGAGCGGGAGTACGCCATGGTGGGCTTCCTGCTGAAAAACGCCCTGACGGAAAACGGTTCCGTAGCACGGGGTGTCTGTGAGCTGCAAAGCGGCAACCTTGCCAAGGTCACCGAGCGGACCAAGATCTTCAAGCGCGGCTGCGATGCTGCCTACACCGAGGACGGGGAACACTTTGTCCCGCTCAGCGGCGACACGGTGGTTTCCATGAACTTCTGGGGCTATCAGCCCTCCATGATGGAGGAGCTGGAACGGCGTTTTCCCCTATTTCTGGAAGAGTGCCTGTCGAAAGACCCGGTAAAATGCGAATTCTATCTTCCTTTTGCCACCGACGCCCTCATTCAGGAGGGCAGCGCAAGCGTCCGCGTGCTCAAGACCGACGAGACCTGGTACGGCGTGACCTACCGCGAGGATCTGCCCACGGTGGTGGATGCCATTGCCGCCATGCGCAGGGCAGGAAAATACCCCGAGGTCCTGTTTGGTTGATTCGAGCGCTCTTTTAGTTTACATAATATCCGTTGGGAGGCGGTTGACATGATCCAAAATCTGAATAAGCAGAGTTTTGCCGCTTTCGGCAAGGTTTTGCGGGACAGTATGCCGAACCGCGGCTTTCCCAAGGGCACCGACTGGACGGAAACGGTGCACTATTTTTCCCGCGAAGAGCTTTTCTTCTACCGCTGCACCGCGCCGGTCTACCTGGATTTTGAGCTGGGCATGACCGTTCTGGCTGTGCGTAGTAAGGACGGCGCTGTGACCTGCTTCTATCTGGACAAGCCGGTGTGCATCGCCGTCGGGACGGAATTTGCCCCTGTCCCCTATCAGGAGGAGTGCTCCGTCCGCCTGACCGCTCCCGCGGGCAATCCCCCGGTCCAGACGATGCCGTTCCAGCTCTCCGACGATCTGAAGGTCCGGGACAAGCTACGTCTGAGTGAGATCTACACGCTGTTTTTCCGTGAGGAGGAGAGCGGCTTCCTGTTCAAGGGAGAGCGCCACTCCATGTATGAGCTGACCTACGT
>CAMGRA010000045.1 GCA_946061345.1 uncultured Clostridia bacterium
CCGGAAAGCTGGGCGGGGAAATTCTTTGCCCGCTGGGCAAGACCTACCCGCTCCAAAACCTCCATTGGCTCCAGAGGATCCCGGCAGATCTGCGTCGCCATCTCCACGTTTTCAAGGGCGGTCAGGTTCTGGATCAGATTGTAAAACTGGAACACGAAGCCCACATCATAGCGGCGGTACATGGTCAGGCGGCGCGGAGGATAGGCGGAGATCTCCTCTCCGTCGATGATTACCTTGCCCGACGTGAGGCTGTCCATGCCGCCGAGGATATTCAGAAGGGTGGTCTTTCCCGCACCGGAGGGGCCGACGATGACGCAGATCTCACCCCTGTCGATGGTAAAGCTGGCATCATGCAGCGCGTTGATCTTTACCTCTCCCATAGTATAAACTTTGCTGACGTTCTGAAACTCCACAAAATGGCTCATTTCCGCACCTGCTTCCTGTTTTATTCATGCAAAGTATAGCATAGGCGCCCGGGGAGGCGGTGAACGGTGTGTAAATTTTTCGGAACAAATGTTGCTCCCGCCTGCCTTTTGGATAAGAAAAACGCTTCCTGCCATCTTTCGGATGGCAAAAAGCGTTTTTTGCCTTTAGGCGCAGCCGCCGCAACATTCTTTATTAGGGTCTATCTTCCCCGTATGCCCGCCTGTAGTTCTCCATGCAGAGGCGGATGACCTCCTCCGCCTTTTCCCTGCCGTAGACTTCGCCCGGCTCCGTGTCCTTTCCCTCCAGATTCTTGTAGATAGCGAAAAAATGCTGGATCTCCTTGGCAATATGGGGCGGCAGCTCGGAGATGTCGCGATAGGAGTTGTAAGCTGGGTCTTCAAAGGGAATGGCCAGGATCTTTTCGTCTCCGCTGCCGCCGTCGAGCATGATCATCACACCGATGGGATAGCAGCGTACAATGCTCATGGGACGGATCCCCTCCGAGCACAGGACCAATACGTCCAGCGGATCGCCATCGTCGGACAGCGTCAGCGGGATCAGACCGTAGTTGGCCGGGTAGTGGGTCGAGGTGTATAAGATACGGTCCAGACGCAGGGCGCCGGTCTCCTTGTCAAGCTCATATTTGTTTTTGGAGCCTTTCTCAATCTCGATCACCGCCCAGAAATCCTCCGGTTGAATATGCTCCGCTGAAACATCTCTCCACAAGTGCATGGATTTTCCTCCCCTTTCTGTTTTCCCTATTATACACGATCCGGGCGGAATTTGCAAACCCGGAGCTTTTGCGGCAGATGTTTTTATGCAACCGGAAGCTGTTCAACGCGCATTTTTTTCTCCGCAATCAGCTTGCGCGCTTGCACATTTTTTCGGAATATGGTATAATACTTATATATAGAGGCGGCAGGGTCGTGGCTTTGTCCAAAACCGCTTGTCAAGGCCGCCGGGAGGTACTTGCGATGAAAGTAACGCTGAATCCCGATGCAGAGATCGTGAAAACTGTCCGGGAGGGTCTGAAGCAGACCGGCGGGTACTGTCCCTGCCGCAGGGAGCGTACCGAGGAGAACAAGTGTATGTGCCGGGAATTCCGGGAGCAGATGCAGGACCCGTCCTTCGAGGGCTTCTGCCACTGTATGCTCTACTACAAATCGCTGGACTGACCAAATCACGAGAGGAATCTGAAACAGATGGAAGTTACGATCACAAAGAACAATTTTGAGGCAGAGGTCCTGCGCTCGGAGATCCCCGTGCTGGTGGACTTCTGGGCCACCTGGTGCGGCCCGTGCCGGATGCTTGCCCCGGTCATCAGCGAGATCGCCGAAGAATACGCCGGAGCAGTCAAGGTCGGCAAGGTCAATGTGGACGAGGAGCCGGAGCTTGCCATGCAGTTCCGGGTTGACAGCATCCCCACGATGATGCTGTTCAGAGAGGGCCGGCTCGTCAACACCACCGTCGGCTTCCGCCCCAAGGAGCAGATCACCGCAATGCTGCGGTGAAATACATACATAACACGGACAAATTATTTGTATAGGAGGTTATCCCATGAGCAAATACGCAGGAACACAGACCGAAAAGAACCTGGAAGCCGCCTTTGCCGGTGAATCCCAGGCCCGCAACAAGTACACCTATTTTGCATCTGCCGCGAAGAAAGAGGGCTATGAGCAGATCGCAGCCCTGTTCCTCAAGACCGCCGAGAACGAGAAAGAGCACGCCAAGATGTGGTTCAAGGAACTCAACGGCATCGGCAACACCGCCGAAAACCTGCTCCACGCCGCCGAGGGCGAGAACTACGAGTGGACCGATATGTACGACGGCTTTGCCAAGACCGCCGAGGAAGAGGGCTTCCCGGAACTGGCAGCCAAGTTCCGTCTGGTCGCCGCCATCGAAAAGCATCACGAGGAGCGCTACCGCGCCCTGCTAAAGAACGTGGAGATGGCAGAGGTCTTCGCCAAGAGCGAGGTCAAGGTTTGGGAGTGCCGCAACTGCGGCCATATCGTCGTCGGCACCAAGGCCCCGGAGATCTGCCCGACCTGTTCCCATCCCCAGTCCTACTTTGAAGTCCACGCGGAAAACTATTGATTCTTTCGGCCCTTCCCTCTCCGTTACAGGAGGAGGAAGGGCCGTTATTTTTTTGTTACTCTTTTGCAGGGGAATTTTCTTGCAAAAATGGATTTTGTTTACCTTCCTCGAAAACGCGCAGTTGACAGTAATGATAATTTTTTCGGCTCTGCGCAAAAGTTATAAACAGTTTGCACAGGTTTTTGCACAAGCTGTATCCCCTGTTTTTGCAGGTCTTTTTCCCCTTCGTCCGTTTTTGGCATCGGGTGCAAACGAATTTCTTTCACGATCGAAAGTTTTTATTTGGTTTACATAATCACATTATTTCGTCAGAATCACAAGCAACTTTTTCGGCAAAAAAATGCAGGATGCGACAAAGCACCCTGCATTTTGATTTCTTTCTACAAAGTTTCGCCCTCCATGGATTTTGTGGCGTAGGCGTTGAGGGTCTGATCGGCCAGATTTCCCGCCAGGAATTCATAGTAGCCCTGGGCGCCGATCATGGCCGCGTTGTCCCCGCAGAGGGACAGAGGCGGCATACAGAGCCGGACGTTCCGTTTTTTGCACAGGCGGTCCAGGTCAGCCCGGATACGGCTGTTGGCCGCCACGCCGCCGGCTACCGCCAAAACGCGTCTGCCGGTCTGCTCCAGTGCAGTCTCCGTCCGGGGCAACAGCATTTCACTGACCGCCCTGGAGAAGCCTGCGCACAGGTCGGCAACCTCCACCTCTCCACCCTTTTGTCTGGTGTTGTGGATCAGATTCACCGCCGCCGTTTTCAGCCCCGAAAAGGACATATCCAGCTGATTTCCCGACAGCCTGGTATGGGGCATGAGGTAGCGGTTTTCGTCGCCGGACTGGGCAGCCTTGTCCAGGGCAGCGCCGCCGGGATAAGGCATTCCAAGGACCCGCGCCACCTTGTCAAAGCACTCCCCCGCCGCGTCATCCCGGGTGGAGCCGAGAATTTCCATGTCGGTATAGTCCTTCACGTCCACCAGCATGGTGTGGCCACCGGAGACCACCAGGCACAAAAAGGGCGGCTGCAGATCGGGATAGGCAATGTAATTGGCGGCAATATGTCCGCGGATGTGGTGGACGGGAATGAGCGGCACGTTCAGCGCCATGGCCGCCGCCTTGGCAAAGTTCACTCCCACCAGCAGCGCGCCGATCAATCCGGGGGCGTAGGTCACCGCCACGGCGTCGATCTCCGCTCGGCAGACTCCGGCCTTTTCCAGCGCCTGCTCCGCCAGACCGTAGATGGCCTCAATGTGCTTTCTCGACGCGATCTCCGGCACCACGCCGCCGTAGATCCGGTGCAGCGGCACCTGGGAGGCGATGCAGTCCGTCAGAACCTCGCGTCCGTCCCGCACCAGGGCAACGGCTGTCTCATCGCAGGAGGATTCCACCGAAAGTATCAGCATATTACAGCTCCTTTCGCAAAATCAGAGCATCCTCTGTTGGATTTACATAATATTTCGGCCGTCTTCCCACCTGGGCAAAGCCCAGATCGGAATACAGCGCCAGGGCCGCCTGATTGGACGGGCGCACTTCTAAGAAAAGGGTCTCGATGCCCCTGCTGTGCAAAAGCTCCGCCAGCGTACACAGGAGCTTTCTGCCCAGGCCCTGTCTGCGGCAGTCGGGAGCCACCGCCAGATTGAGCACGTCGGCCTCCGGCGGCACGGACTGGGAGCCGATATACCCCACGACCTTGCCGTCGATTTCCGCCACCAGCCAGAGGCTCAATGGATTTTCACATTCGGCGGCCACGGAGGCTTCGCTCCAGGGGTCGGAAAAACACAGCTTTTCCAGGGCCGCGATCTGCGGCACATGGGACGGCTTCATCGGAACGATCATTTTGCGTCATACCAGCTTTCACCCATTTTGGCTTCCGCGACCAGGGGCACCGTCAGCCTGACGGCGCTTTCCATGGCCTCGGTCACGATGTCCATGACGCGCTGAGCCTCAAAGGCCGGACACTCGACGATGAGTTCGTCATGGACCTGCAGGATCAGCCTCGCCTGCAGCGCCTGCTCCTCCAGGGTGCGGAACACCCGGACCATAGCCAGCTTGATGATGTCGGCGGCCGTTCCCTGGACCGGCGTGTTGAGGGCGATACGCTCCGCCCCGCTGCGGACATTGAAATTGGTGCTGTTGATCTCCGGGATCTTTCTCCGGCGGTGGAAAGCAGTCTCTACATAGCTCTGCTCCCGCGCCGTTTCCACGATGCGCTTCATATAATCCCGGACGCCGCTGTATTTGCTCAGGTAGCTGTTGATATATTCCTTGGCCTCGGCACGGCTGACGCCGATGTCCTGGGCCAGAGAGAATTCGGAAATGCCGTAGACGATGCCGAAATTCACCGCCTTGGCATGGCGGCGCATGAGAGGCGTGACCTGCTCCAGAGGCACGTTGAACACCTGGGAGGCAGTGACGCTGTGGAAGTCCTCGCCGGAGCGGAAGGCCGCCTGCATCTGCCGGTCGTCTGCGATATGGGCCAGTACCCGCAGCTCAATTTGAGAGTAATCCGCGTCCACAAAGACCCAGTCGTCGCGAGGTACGAACATCTTCCGTATCTCGCTGCCCAGTTCCGTCCGCACGGGAATATTCTGCAGATTCGGCTCTGTGGAGGACAGCCGTCCCGTGGCGGTGACCATATTCTGGAAGGTGGTGTGGATGCGGCCGTCGGCGGCGATCTCCTTTTGCAGGCCGTCGGCATAGGTGGACTTCAGCTTGGTCAGCATACGGTAGTCCATGATCGCCTGCACCACGGGATGCTTGTCCCGCAGAGCCTCCAGCACCTCGGCGTTGGTGGAATAGCCGCTCTTGGTCTTTTTGACCGGCGGCAGCTTCAGCTTATCAAAGAGAAGCTCTCCCAACTGCTTGGTGGAGTTGATATTGAATTCCTCGCCGGCAACCTCGAAGATCAGCGCCTCGCAGTCGGAAATGCGGGCGCAGAGCATATCACCGAAGCTTTGCAGCGCGCCCCGATCCACCAGGACACCGTCGCGCTCCATCTCCGCCAAAACGCGGCAGAGAGGCAGCTCCACGTCAAAATAGAGCTTGTCACTGCCCTGCTGGCGCAGTTGGGTCAGAAGCGGCTCATAGACCGCCTCCACCGCCGCAACGGCGCTGAACAGCACGCCCTCCGGCGTGGTGTCGGTAGCGGACGGCAGGGTAAAATGCCCGTAGGCCTCGGCAACGGCGGGAAGCTCGTATTTGCCCCGCGTGGCATCGAGAAGATAGGCCGCCAGCGCGGTGTCAAAAATGAAGCCCTCCACCGGCAGACTCTGTTCCAGCAGCTTGCGCATCAGGGATTTTAAGTCGTGGGTGAGTTTTTTGACCCGGTCTGTCAGCAGCAGCCGCAGCGCCGCTTCATAGTCCGCACCCAGGTCCTCCCGGGTGAAATAGTACATAGTGCACTCCACCTGCACCGCGCAGGCAGACAGATCCTCCCGGAAGAGGATGGGGACAAAGTCCCGCGCCGCAAAGACCTCCGCCAGCTCCTGTGCACGGGCGAGGGTCGTCACGGTCTGGCTGGTACATTCCCCGAGGACGACCTCGGAGCTTTCCTCCTCAAAGGCAGCCGAGCGCAGGCCGTAGCGGTCAATGAGCTTTTGGAATTCCAGCCGGACAAACAGGTCGTAAAGCTCTTTGCGTCTGGGTTCCCGCACCAGATTTTCCTCCGGCGCAAAGTGAATGGGCGCGTTGCGGCGGATGGTCGCCAGGTCATAGGACAGATAGGCGCTCTCCTTACCGTTTTGCAGCTTTTCATAGAGCTTTCCCTTCATATTTTCCGGCGTCAGGTTCTCATAGACCCCGTCCAGATTCCCGTACTTTTTCAGCAGATCCCCCGCCGTTTTAGGCCCGACGCCTGCCACGCCGGGGATATTGTCGGAGCTGTCGCCCATGAGGGCTTTCAGGTCGATAAGGCGCAGCGGTTCCAGGCCGTATTCCTCAAAGAACACAGCCGGTGTGTAATTTGTCGTGATGGTCTGGCCTGCCTGAGAGCGCACCAGCTTCACCGTCACGTTCTCATCCACAAGCTGCAGGCTGTCGCGATCGCCGGTAAGGATGACGCACTTCCAGCCCTCCCGGCCGCAGATGGCCGCCACGGTGCCGATCACGTCGTCGGCCTCCCAGCCCTGGCACTCGTAGATGGGGATGTTCATGGCGGCAAGGACCTGCTTCATCACAGGCATCTGCATGGCAAGCTCCTCGGGCATCCCGTGGCGGGTCGCCTTGTAGCCCTCGTATTGCAAGTGGCGGAAGGTGGGGCCGTGGAGGTCAAAGGCAACGCACAGGGCATCGGGCTTTTCCTCCGCCGTGACCTTTTGCAGAATATTCAGGAAGCCGAAGATGGCGTTGGTATACAGGCCCTCCCGGGTGGTCAGCGGCCGCACGCCGTAAAAGGCGCGGTTGATGACGCTGTTGCCATCCAATATCATCAGCTTCATAGCGTTCCTCCCATTTAT
>CAMGRA010000046.1 GCA_946061345.1 uncultured Clostridia bacterium
TTTATTTTTTGCAGCTTTTGCTCTTTCCTACCCACACTTTTTAGGGAAGAGCCTCATTTCAATCGGTTTTCAACGCCGTACCGGCGTTGTATTTTCGCGTTGATAAGGTAAGCATCGCGAAAATACGTCTCGTACCAATCACGGTATTCCAACTCCAACACATAACATGAAAAACCGACCTGTGATCGTAACCATGGGCCGGTTTTTTTTGTTTTCGAAGCCCTGCCTAATTCCAATTATTTTTTGTCCGTTTCTGTAGATTTTTCAACAGGTATATGGTATAGTGAATACGTATAGAAATGAATTGAGGTGATGCATTTTATGGCCCGTTCGTTTTTTGGCGGCGTACATCCCAAGGGCTACAAGGAGCTGTCCAGTGAGGCTCCAATCTACCCTTTGCATCCGAAGACCGTCAGCATTGCCATGTCGCAGCATATCGGCAGACCCTGCACGCCCCTGGTCAAGGTGGGCGACCGCGTGACCATCGGTCAGAAGATCGGTGACGGACAGGGGCCGTGCGTACCCGTCCATGCCTCCGTTTCCGGCACGGTCGTCGCCGTGGAGATGCGGCCCACGCCCTCCGGCACCAACGGCATGTGCGTGGTCATCGAGAACGATTTCCGGGACATCCTGTGTCCCGACCTGAAAAAGCACGAAAGCATCAACGAGCTGACCGCCGAGGAGCTGGTTGCCATCATCCATGAGGCGGGGATCACCGGCATGGGCGGCGCGGGCTTCCCGACGGATGTGAAGCTCTCCTCCGGCCTGGGCAAGGTAGACACGGTCATCGTCAACGGCGCCGAGTGCGAGCCCTACATCACCGCCGACGACCGCCTGATGCGGGAGCGCCCGGAGCGTATCCTGGGAGGCCTGCGGATCATCCGGAAGATCCTGCAGCCGGAGCGCATTGCCATCGGCATCGAAAAGAATAAGCCCAAGGCCATTGAGGCCATCCGTGCCGCCGCCGACCGGGACGTGGAAGTGCTGGCTCTGCGGGTCCGTTACCCCCAGGGCGCGGAAAAGCAGCTCATCCAGGCGGTCACGGGCAGGTTTGTCCCTCCCGGCGGACTTCCCGCTGCCGTAGGCTGCGCCGTGTTCAACGTAGCCACCTGCGCCGCCGTCTATGACGCGGTCTACCGCGGCATACCCCTGGTCAAGCGTGTTCTCACCGTTACCGGCCGCGCCGTGACCCGGCCCTCCAATTTCAGCGCCCCCATCGGCACCCTCTATGCCGACCTCATCGAGGCAGCGGGCGGCTTCTCCTGCGAGCCTTATAAGATCTTCTGCGGCGGCCCTATGATGGGCATTGCCCAGCACACCCTGGACTGCGGTACCATCAAGGGCAACAACGCCCTCACCTGCTACAGCCGGAAGGATAACCACGAGGTGGCTCATCCCCACTGCATCCGCTGCGGCAAATGCCTGGACGCCTGCCCCATGCACCTGATGCCTTTGCAGCTTCACAAGGCACGGGAAAAGAGCGACCTGGAGGCCTTGGAAAAGGGCAATGTCATGGACTGCATCGAGTGCGGCAGCTGCGCTTACGGCTGCCCCGCCGGTATCCCTCTGGTGCAGAGCTTCCGCACCGCCAAAAAGATGCTCCGGGACGCCAAGGCAAAGGAGGGCAAGAAATGAAAAAATATGATCTGAATTTGACCATTTCCTCCTCCCCCCACGCCCACAGCAGCAATACCACCCGCCGCGTCATGCTGGACGTGTGTATCGCGCTGCTTCCGGCTCTGATCGCCGCCATCTGGTTCTTCGGCTGGCGGAGCCTGACGCTGACGCTGGTGTCGGTCCTGGGCTGCGTGGTGTCGGAATGGGCCTACCGCAAGCTGATGAAAAAGGACAGCACCGTCGGCGACCTTTCCGCCGTGGTGACGGGGATACTCATCGCCTTTGTCTGCCCCGTGACGCTGCCCTTCTGGACCATTCTTATCGCCGACGTTTTCGCCATCGTGCTGGTCAAGCAGCTTTTCGGCGGCATCGGCATGAATATCGTCAATCCGGCGCTGGCTGCCCGCGCCTTCCTGTTCAGCTGGCCGTCCCTTATGTCCGGCAACTGGGTCAAGGCGGGAACGGCAGTCTCCGCCTTCTCCACGCCTGCAAACCTGGACGGCCTGACCGCCGCGACGCCCATGGCCTCTCTGGCGGCCCAGACGCTGCCTGCGGAAAGCCTGCTGGACCTGTTTTTGGGCAAGATCGGCGGCTCTCTCGGCGAGGTCTCCGCTGCCGCTCTGCTGTTGGGTGGGGCGTACCTCGTGCTGCGGCGGGTCATTTCCCTGCGGATCCCGCTGGCCTATCTGCTTACCGTGGCGGTGCTGACGGTGCTGTTCCCCCAGGGCGGCAATGACCGCCTCACCTGGATGCTCTGTCAGCTCCTGTCCGGCGGTTTGATGCTGGGCGCTATCTTCATGGCGACGGACTACGTCACCTCGCCCATCACCCACGGCGGCCAGATCGTCTACGGCATCGGCTGCGGCGTGCTGACGGTGGCCTTCCGCTACTTCGGCTCCTATCCCGAGGGCGTGACCTTCGCCATTCTCATCATGAACTGCTGCATCGGCTTCTTTGATAAGATCGGCGTTCCCAAGCGCTTCGGCGCCGTGCGGGAAAAGAAAAAGAAAGGCGGTGAGGCGGCATGAAGGACGTAAAGTACATCCTCCGGCTGACGCTGACCCTCTTTCTCATCACCGCCGTGGTGGCGGGACTGCTGGGCCTGGTCAACTATCTGACGGAGGACCGGATCGACGAGCTGACCCGTCAGAAAGCCGAGGCCGCCATGCAGGAGGTATTCCCGGCGGGTAATTACGAGGAGCTCCCTGCCGGGGCTGACGGCATCACCGCCGCCTACCGCGCCGACGATGCGGGCTATGTAGTCCGCGTCAGCGTCAACGGCTTCGGCGGTGCCATCGACATGATGGTCGGCGTGGACAACGCAGGCACCGTCACCGGCGTCAGCGTCATCTCCCACGGCGAGACGGCCTCACTGGGTGCCAACTGCACCCGCGAGGACTTCCGCGCCCAGTTCGTCGGTGCCTCCGACACTCTGGCCGTCAGCAAGGACGGCGGCAGCATTGACGCCCTCACCGGCGCCACCGTCACCTCCCGCGCCGTGGTCTCCGGTGTGAACCTGGCGCTGGACTTTGTAAAGGAGGTGGGCTGATGAACTTCCGAAAACAGTTGAAGGCCGGCCTTTTGACCAATAACCCGGTGCTGAGCCAGCTTCTGGGTATGTGCTCCACCATGGCCATCACCACGACCCTCTTTAACGGCATCGGCATGGGCCTGAGCGTCACCATCATCCTCATCTGCTCCAATGTGGTCATCTCCCTGCTGCGGAAGGTCATCCCCGACAAGATCCGCATCGCCGCTTATATCGTTATCATCGCGGGCTTTGTCACCATGGTGGATCTGCTGCTCAAGGCCTATGTTCCCGCCCTGTCTGACAGCCTGGGCGTGTTTATCCCGCTGATCGTCGTCAACTGCATCATTCTGGGCCGCGCCGAGGCTTTCGCGTCGAAAAACGGCGTGCTGGCCTCCGCCGTGGACGGCCTGACCCAGGGCATCGGCTACACTGCCGCTCTGGTGGTCATGTGCATCATCCGCGAGTTCTTGGGCAGCGGCACCTTCGGCAAGGGCGTCTTCGGTGCTGACGGCATCCGCATCCTGCCGGCTCAGTATCCGGCGCTGATGCTCATTCTGCCCGTGGGCGGCTTCCTGACCCTGGGCTGCCTGATCGCCCTGACCCAGTGGATCAATAAAAAGCTGGCAGAAAGAGAAGCGAAAAAGGAGGCGGCACGATGAATACCTTTATCACCCTCTTTGCCATCTCCCTCAACGCCATTTTGGCGGAGAACTTCATCCTGGTCAAATTCCTGGGCATCTGCCCCTTTATGGGCGTTTCCAAAAAGACCGACACGGCTGTCGGCATGGGCATTGCCGTCATATTCGTCATGGCCCTTGCCTCGGCGGCGACCTGGGCGGTCAATGAGTTCCTGCTGGTGTCTCTCGGGCTGGAATATATGCAGACCGTGGTGTTCATCCTGGTCATCGCGGCGCTGGTGCAGTTCGTGGAGATGTTCCTGCAGAAGGCCATGCCCTCCCTCTATCAGGCGCTGGGCATCTACCTGCCCCTCATCACCACCAACTGCGCGGTGCTGGGCGTGGCCCTGCTCAACGTGCAGAACAGCTACACCTTTATCGAAGCCGTGGTCTACGGCATCACCGGCGGCATCGGCTTCACCCTGGCCATCGTGCTGTTTTCCTCCATTCGTCAGCGGCTGGAGGACTGCGACTGCCCCAAGGCCTTCAAGGGCTTCCCTCTGGCCCTCATTGCCGCCGGACTGCTGGCCCTGTCCTTTATGGGCTTCTCCGGCTTCCGGGTATTCTAAGGAGGTACCGATATGGAAAAAATCTTATATGCGGTGCTGGTCCTTGCCGTCATGGGCGCGATCTTCGGCGGTGTGCTGGCCGTGGCCTCCAAGGTCTTTGCCGTAAAGACCGATGAACGGCTGCCCAAGCTGGTGGAAGCCCTTCCCGGTGCCAACTGCGGCGGCTGCGGCTTTGCCGGCTGCCAGGCCTACGCCCAGGCCGTCATTGACGGCAAGGCGGAGATCGGTCTGTGCGCCGCCGGCGGTCAGGAAGCGGCGAAAAAAATGTCCGCCGTCATGGGCGTGGAGGCCGTCGAGGTGGAACGGAAGGTTGCCATGGTCAAGTGCCGTGGTCAGAATCACCTCTCCAAGGCCCGCTATGAGGGCATCTCCGACTGCCGCAGCGCCATGTTCGTCACCGGCAACGGCCCCTCTGCCTGCCCCAGCGGCTGTCTGGGCTTCGGCACCTGCACCACCGCCTGTAAATTCGACGCCATCCACGTGGTCAACGGCGTTGCCCGTGTGGACGCGGACAAATGCACCGGCTGCTTCCAGTGCATGGAGGTCTGCCCCAAGGGCATCATTATTCCTGTCACTTATCACACCGACATCGTCATCGCCTGCTCCAACCATGACCGGGGCGCCAATACCCGCAAGGTCTGCGACATCGGCTGCGTCGGCTGCCATCTGTGCGAGAAGCAGTGTGAATTTGATGCCATTCACGTCATCAACAATCTGGCGACCATCGACTACAGCAAGTGCGTCTCCTGCGGACGCTGCGCTGCGGTCTGCCCGCGCCATCTGATCTCCGACTCCAACCTGCGTACCGACATGGACGTGGTCCCGGCCATGCAGCGGTAACGGATACAGAAAAAGCGACGGAGCCTGTTCGTGGAACAGGCTCCGCCATTTTTGGTTAATGAAAACCACACGACCGGTGGTTCCAAAAAGCATTCGCTATGCCGAGTCCCGCCGCAGCGGAAAGCCTCCCTCTGATGAGGGAGGTGGATTCGCCGCAAGGCGAAGACGGAGGGAGAGAAACAAGAAGAGAAAATCTCTCCCCCAGTCTTTTTGCTGCGCAAAAACCCAGCCCCCTCGTCAGAGGGGGCCGGGGATGTGCGCATAACCGCATCTGCGGTGGTAGGGCTCTCCATGCAAGCAAATGAAGATTCGATGAGCTTATAGGATCAGCCGAGGGCATGACCCAAGGGGGCTGGTGCATACCACCGGCACGGCCGGTGGTTATGATTCATTCGATGGAAAACAGCCGCTTGGCGTTTTCGGTGGTGATGCGTCCGGCCTCCTCGGGGGAAAGGCCTTTGAGCTGGGCGATCTTTGCCGCCACCAGAGGGACGTAGCGGCTGTCGTTGCGGTGGCCGCGGTGAGGCTCCGGGGCCATATAGGGGCAGTCGGTCTCGATGAGGATCCGCTCTATGGGCAGAGCCTGAACCGCCTCCAATGCGCGGCGGGCGTTTTTGAAGGTTACAACGCCGGTAAAGCCCAGGTACCAGCCCCGTTCTGCCAGCCAGAGGGCCATCTCCGCAGAGCCGGAGAAGCAGTGAAACACGCCGCAGGCCTCGGGATGCCGGGCGATGATGTCCATGGCGTCGCCGTGAGCCTCCCGATCGTGGACGATGACGGGCAGCTTCAATGCCTCGACAAGCTCCAACTGCTCCTCAAAGGCGACGATCTGCCGCGCCCGGGGCACGTCCTCATAGTGGTAATCCAGACCGATCTCGCCGATGGCGCGGACTTTGGGATGGGCGGCAAGGGCGCGGTAACGGTCCAGCAGTTTGCCGTCTACCCGGTCGGCGTCGTCGGGATGACTGCCCACGGCGGCATAGACGAAATCGTATTGCTCCGCCAGGGCCACGGACCGTTCCGACGATGGCAGGTCACAGCCAACGTTCATAATAAGCCCGACGCCATGGTTTTTCAGATCGGCGAAGATCTCCGCCCGGTCCTCGTCGAACCGGCGGTCGTCCAGATGGGCGTGAGAATCAAAATACATGGGCACCTGCCTCCTTTCCGCTGCCGTTTGCCGTGGCCGCAATGGCCTGCAGGGCCGCGTCCACGTCGGCCTCCGTTGTGGCGTGGCCGACGGAGAAGCGGACGACGCCCTGGGGGAAGGTGCCCAGAGCCTTGTGGGCGGCGGGGGAGCAGTGCATCCCGCAGCGGGTGAGGATGCCGAAGTCCCGCTCCAGACGGTCGGCGGCCTCCGCGTTATCAAGGTTTACATAATCCAGAGCAATGACACCGACGCGGCGGTTCAGGTCCCGGGTCCCTTTCAGACGGACGCCCTCCGGCAGACCATTGAGAAAGCGTTCCGTCAGAGCCAGCTCATGGGAGCGCAGCGTGTCCAGACCCGCTTGGTTTACATAATCCATTGCCGCAGACCAGCCGTAGATCCCCGGCAGATTGGCCGTTCCCGGCTCGAAGCGGTC
>CAMGRA010000047.1 GCA_946061345.1 uncultured Clostridia bacterium
CGGCGTTGAAAACCGATTGAAATGAATATTTTAATCGGTTTTTATACTAGAATCTGATAAAAAGCTTTAAAGCTTTTTATCAGATTCTAGTATAAATTGTGCGTAGGGCGCGCCGACCCCGGCGCGCCGCTCAAAAACCTCTGCACCCGTAGGGACTGGCCTCCCGGACTGTCCGTCTGAAAATTTGACCTCGTTGGGCAAATTTTCAGCATCGCCGGGGGATTTCTGGGCAGGAACGATTTTGGAACATCGAATTCCAAAAATCGTTTTGGGCCATCGGGGACGCTGGCCCCTACGCACGATTTGCCGTTCCTGCCGTAGGGGCGGCTATCAGCCGCCCGATGGGAGGCAGTTTTGTTATTGGCGGGCGGCTGATAGCCGCCCCTACGGTAAGAATGGTAAATTGTGCGTAGGGCGCGACCACTGGGCGCGCCGCATTTTCATTCGTCTGCGAAGCAGACACATCCGTTATTCACTATTCACCGTTCACTGTTCACTATTCACTGAACGAGACGTCCGCATCCTTTCGCGGGCGGCTGATAGCTGCGCAGCCGTTGGCAAGGAACGAGCCTTACGGATGCGGCGTGCCCTTTACGGGTGCCGCCCCTACAGTAGACGTGCGTTTTTTGTCGTAGGGCACGGCGACTCTGCCGTGCCGTGAGTATCAGGCGATCTCCCCGGTGAAGATAACGTCGGCCGGGCCGGTCAGGAAAATCTCCACCGCGCCGTTTTCGGATGTTATGTCAACCAAAAGACTGCCGCCATCATTGGTCAGCTCCACCTGTCTGCCGCTGACCAGACCCCGGAGGGTCAGGGCAGCTGCCGTGGCGCCGTTGCCCGTGCCGCAGGCCAGGGTGAAGTCCTCCACGCCCCGCTCAAAGGTCAGCAGGCGCACCCGGTTTTCCCCCTCCAGGCAGCACAGGTTGACATTGGCACCCCGGGGGAATTCCGCCGCACTGCGCAGCTTTCGGGCAAGCTCCCGCAAAGCTGCACGATCCTGCGTCAGGTCGGTCATCACCACTGCGTGGGGGATGCCCGGATCACCCAGCTCCATATAGTCGCAGGTCACCCCTGCCGCCACGGTCTGCAAATGCAGCACCGTGGGCGAATTGAGGCGGATGCGATACTGGTTTTCCGCCACGCGGTGGCCGGTGACCAGGCCCGCCGGCGTCTCGATGCGCTGGATGTCGCCGGAAATGCCGTGGTCGTGGCAGAAACGGCAGATACACCTGGCACCGTTGCCGCACATTTCCGCGGTGGAGCCGTCGTTGTTGTAAAAGCGCATTTTGCAGTCGCCGTCCTGTTCCGGCCGCTCCACCAGCATCATGCCGTCGGCACCCACGCCGAAATGCCGGTCGCACAGGCGCTTTGCCAGGGCAGCCGGGTCGGTGATGTTGCCGTCCCGGTTATCCAGCAGGACGAAATCGTTCCCCGCGCCGCAGTATTTGTAGAATTTCAGCATTTTTTCCTCACAGCTTTCCCAGAACGTAGGCCTGCATCTCCTCCCGGGAGATGACGTCCCGGTGGAGGACGGGCTTCTGCCGCAGCTCGGCCAGAGCCTTGGGGACAGGCACGCCGGTCATGGCGTGGAGGCGGTCCATGATGTCGAACTCGTCGCCGTCTGCGTCGCCGCCGATGGCGCTGAGGACCGCCGCCGGGAATTTATAGGGCGAGGCCGTGGAGAGGACCACCACCGGCGCGTCGCTCTCGTAGCCCTCGGCCACGCTCCAGGCCACCGCCGTATGGGTGTCCATCAGGTAGCCGTGCTCCCGCCAGACCCGTCCGATGGCCGCCTTGGTGCCCTCATCGTCGCAGCAGCCCCAGCCGAACTGTTCATGGAGCTTCTCCAAGAGGGCAGGCGACACGGTATACACGCCCTTTTCCTTCAGGTCGGCCATGTAACCGGCCACCTCCGCCTCGTTTTCGCAGAGGAAGTAGAGCAGGCGCTCTAAATTGCTGGATACTAAAATGTCCATGGAGGGCGAGAGGGTCTTGTAAAACGGCCTGCGGCGGTCATAGATGCCGGTGCGCAGGAAGTCTGTCAAAACGTCGTTGCGGTTGGAGGCGCAGACCAGCCTGCCCACGGGCAGCCCCATGCGCTTGGCCAGGTAACCTGCCAGAATGTCGCCGAAGTTGCCCGTGGGAACCACGTAGTCCGCCCGGTCGCCCAGTTGGATCCGTCCGGCACGGAGCAGCTCGGCGTAGGCCTTGAAATAGTAGACCACCTGAGGTGCCAGTCTGCCGATGTTGATGGAATTGGCCGAGGACAACCGCACGCCGCAGCCCTCCGGCACACCGGCGGAGAAGATGGCCTTCACGCCGTTCTGGGTGTCGTCAAAATTGCCCCGCACGGCGCAGACGCAGACGTTGCCGCCCTCCTGGGTGACCATCTGGGCCTTCTGCACCTTGGAAACCCCCTCGTCGGGGTAGAAAACGATGATGCGGGTGCCGGGCACATCCCGGAAGCCTGCCAACGCTGCCTTGCCCGTGTCGCCGGAGGTGGCCGTCAGGATCAGAATCTCGTCCGTCACGCCCTCCTGCCGCCGCGCCGCCGTGATAAGCTGCGGGAGCATGGACAGGGCCACGTCCTTAAAGGCGGAGGTGGGGCCCCGGAACAGCTCCAAAACGTAGCGGTTTCCCACCTGCACCAGAGGTGTCAGCTCGTCCGTCTCGAATTTTCCCGTGTAGGCCCGCTGCACCAGGCCGTGCATATCCTCAAAATCCGGCAGCAGGGCGGACAAGACTGCCTCCGCCATGGAAAAGGTGTCCAGCTCCAAAACGGTGCGCCAGTCGAAGTCCTCCATTGTCCGGGCGACGAACAAACCGCCGTCGGAGGCCAGACCCTGCAAAACCGCTGCTGTGGAGCTGGCGCGGAGATTTTTATTTCTCGTGCTCTGATAGTCCATATCCTATGTCTCCATTTGAAAAAATTTGCTTGCGTTTTTCTTGTCTATATGATATACTGTTTTTCAAGAAAATGCAAGTGTTTTTCTCGGATGGACACTTGCCCTTGAAAGAAGGCGCTTTTTGATGAAATATAACAAACCAATGCGCATTGCGCTGCTTGGCTTGGGCACCGTGGGCTACGGTGTCTACGAGTTCCTGCAGAAACGCTCCGACATGGAGGTGGCCTGCGCCATGAGCCTGGTGGTCCCCGACGGCGTGACCTGCCCCATTGTCAAAAGCATCGACGAGATCCTCTCCGACGAGAGCATCGACACGGTGGTGGAGGTCATCGGCGGACTGCATCCGGCCTATGAATGGGTCAAAGGCGCCCTCTCGGCAGGCAAAAACGTCATCACCGCCAACAAGCTCCTGATTGCCAGGCACTACAGCGAGCTGGTGGCCCTGTCCAAGGAGCGGGGCGTTGCTCTGCGGTGCACGGCGGCGGCCGGCGGCGGCATCCCCTGGCTGACCAGTCTGAAGCGCTGCGCCGAGCAGGAGCCGGTCATCCGCATCAGCGGCATCATGAACGGCACCACCAATTTCATCCTTGACACCATGCACCGCACCGGCGGCAGCTTTGCCGATGCCCTGAAGGAGGCCCAGCGCCTTGGCTACGCCGAGGCCAATCCCGCCGACGATCTCAACGGCGCGGACATCCGCCGCAAGCTGGTCATCTCCTCCAACATCGCCTACGGCGGCGTTGTGAATGAGGACGACGTGGCGGTGGAGGGCATCGAGCACATCCAGGACGTGGACATCGCCGCCTTCAAGCGCATGGGCCGGGTCTGCAAGCTCATTGCCGCCTCCCGGAAGCTGGACGGCTGCATCGCCGCCTACATCGAGCCTTCCCTGGTGCCGCCCTCCATGCCCGAATCGGCCATTCCCGACAACTACAACCTCATCTCCCTCACCGGCCAGCACATTGGCAAGCAGAGCTTCTACGGTCAGGGAGCGGGCCGTTACCCCACGGCATATAATGTATTGCAGGACTGCGTGGATGTCCTGGGCGGCGTGGACTGCTTCTACACCGACCGGCTGGAGCCTCTGCGCGTGGACAACAGCAGCGTCGAGCGGCCCTACTATGTCCGCACCAACGGCGTGGACAAATGGCTGCAAGCAAGGATTGACAAAATGCTCGATTGCGGTATAATGACAAAGGCTGTGTCCGTCACTGAGATACACGCCTGGGCAAAGGAGCGCCGGAAGACCGATCCGTCCTGCTTCATTGCTTCTCTTCGCTGAATACAAAAAAGGAGCTATTTCATGCTGAAAGCCTTGAAATTTGGCGGGACCTCCATGGCCGACGCCAAACAATATCAAAAGATCCGCGATATCGTCCGCTCTGATCCGTCCCGCCGCGTGGTGGTCGTGTCCGCCGCAGGAAAACGTTTTTCCGACGACAACAAGATCACCGACCTGCTCTACCTGTGCTACGCCCACATCCAGTACGGTGTCTCCTACGACAGCATTTTCGGCCTGATCCAGGAGCGCTACACCCAGATCCGCGACGAGCTGGGCCTGAAAACCGACCTGGAGAGCGAATTTGCCGCCCTGCGGCAGAAAATGGACAATGGCATCTCCCGGGAGGAGCTGGTGTCCCGGGGCGAGTATTTCTCCGCCCTGCTCATGGCCGAATATCTGGGCTTTGAGTTCATTGATGCCACAAAGTGGCTCTTCTTCCGCTATGACGGCACCGTGGATCAGGAGAAATCCTATCCGGCCCTGCGCGCTCTGGTGAAGGACAGGGGCGTCGTGATTCCCGGCTTCTACGGCCTCATGCCCGACGGCAAGATCCGCACCCTGACCCGCGGCGGCAGCGATATCACCGGTGCTCTTGCGGCAGCCGCCCTGGATGCCGACGTCTATGAGAACTGGACCGATGTCTCCGGCATTTTGATGGCCGACCCGCGCATCGTCGACAATCCCAAGACCATCGAGCGGGCCACCTACAGCGAGCTGCGCCAGCTTTCCTACAGCGGCGCACAGGTGCTCCACGAAATGACGGTCTTCCCCGTGCGGGAGAAGAACATCCCTCTGAACATCCGCAACACCAACGACCCGGACCATCCCGGCACCCTGGTCTCCGAGGAGTTCCAGGAGCTGCCCAACGCGCCGCGCTTCATCACCGGCATCGCGGGCAAGAAGGATTTCTCCATCGTCACCATCTCCAAGAAGGGCATGGCCGGCGCCGTGGGAACCCTCCGTGCCATTGTGGAGGTCTTTGAGGACAATACGGTGCCCATCTGCTATACCCCCACGGGCATCGACGTCATCTCCCTGGTGGTGCCCACGGAGAAGCTGACACCTCACCTCTATTCCCTCACCGGCGACCTGCGCACCAAGGTCCGTCCCGACAGCATCAAGGTGACGGACAATATCGCCATCGTCGCCGCCGTCGGACGGAAAATGGCCTTCCGCGCCGGTACCTCGGGCAAGATCTTCGCCGCCCTCGGCCAGCAGGGCATCAACATCCGCATGATCTCCCAGGGTCCGGATGAGCTGAACATTCTGGTGGGCGTGGACGAGAAGGACTACGCCGCCACCATCCGCGTCCTCTACGACGCGTTTGTGAAATAATAATTTTCGGGCGCGGTACGGCGCCCCTGCAGAAATGGGAGTGTGAACCATGAAGGAATACAAGGTTGCGATTTTGGGCGCCACCGGCGCCGTCGGCAGAGAGATGATGAAGATCCTGGCGGAGCGGAAGTTCCCCGTCAAGGAGCTGCATCTGCTTGCCAGCGCCCGCAGTGCGGGAAAATATCTGGAGTGGCAGGGGAAAGCCATCCGGATCGAGGAGGCCTGCGACGCCGCCTTTGAGGGCATGGACATCGTCCTGGGCGCGGCGGAAAACGACATCGCCAAGCGCTTTGCTCCGGCCATCGTCAAGGCAGGCGCGGTCTTTGTGGACAATTCCTCCGCCTTCCGTATGGACCCGGAGGTGCCCCTCATTGTTCCCGAGATCAACCCGGAGGATGCAAAGCAGCATCACGGCATCATTTCCAACCCCAACTGCTCCACCATCATCACCGTCACGGCGGTGAACGCCCTCAACGCCCTGTCGCCCATTCGGTCCATGGTGGCCTCCACTTACCAGGCCGTCTCCGGCGCGGGTGCAGGCGGCCCCCTGGAGCTGGCGGAGGAAGTGGAGGCCCTGCGCGAGGGCAAGCCCGTCACGCCCAAGGTCTTTGCCCATCAGATCGCCTATAACCTCATCCCGCAGATCGGCAGCGAGCAGTATGAAGGCTACACCAGCGAGGAGATGAAGATGCAGAACGAGGGCAGAAAGATCATGCACCTGCCTGACCTGACCGTGTCCTGCACCTGCGTCCGCGTCCCCGTGGTCCGCAGCCATTCCATCTCCGTTCAGCTTCGGTTTGACCGTCCCGTCTCCGTGGAGGAGGCCAGAGAGACCATCTCCAAGGCACCCGGCTGCGTTTTGGTGGACGATCTGGCGAAGAAGGAATATCCCATGCCCCTGGACACCTCGGATCAGGATCTGGTCTTCGTGGGCCGTATCCGCAAGGATCTGACCGACGAGAACGGCCTGTGCCTGTGGTGCTGCGGCGACCAGGTCCGCAAGGGCGCCGCCACCAACGCCGTTCAGATCGCCGAGCTGCTGGTGGAGTGAGCCGGACATACGATTATTTTAGGGCACGGCAGAGTCGCCGTGCCCTACGTCTATCTTTGGAACCATTTGTAGTAGGATGTTAAGACTAAAGCTTTACCTTCTGATACTGATACTAATACTGATTCCTGATTAAATTATTTAATCAGGAATCCCGTGTGCTG
>CAMGRA010000048.1 GCA_946061345.1 uncultured Clostridia bacterium
AGGGCTTCTCTCCCGCCAGATAGCGGTAGTAGTGCCGGGTCACCGTGCCGTGGGCCGCCTCATATTCGTATTTTCCGTCGGGAGAGACCAGCACGGAGGTCATCATGGCAAGGCTGCCGAAGGCGGTGGATACCATGTCGCTCATCACGTCGCCGTCGTAGTTTTTGCAGGCCCAGATGAAGCCGCCCTCGCTGCGGATGACGCGGGCAACGGCATCGTCGATGAGGGTGTAGAAATAGGTGATGCCGGCCTGCTCGAATTTATCCTTGTATTCTGCCTCAAAAATATCAGCGAAGATCTGCTTGAAGGTGCCGTCGTAGATTTTTGCGATGGTGTCCTTAGAGGAGAACCACAGATCCTGCCCGGTGGACAGGGCGTAATTGAAGCAGGAACGGGCAAAGGAGGCGATGGAGGTATCCTTGTTGTACTGTCCCGTCACAACGCCGCCGCACTCAAAATCATAAATTTCTTTGCGTGTCACATTGCCGTCCTTGTCGGTGAACACCAGCTCCGCCTTTCCCTCGGGGACGCGCAGCTCTGCGGCCTTGTAGACATCGCCGTAGGCGTGACGGGCAATGGTGATGGGTTTTTTCCAGGTCTTGACCACCGGGCGGATGCCCTCCACCAGGATCGGCGTACGGAACACAGTGCCGTCCAGAATAGCGCGGATGGTACCGTTGGGGCTTTTCCACATCTCATGGAGCTGATACTCGGTCATGCGCTGGGCATTGGGCGTGATGGTGGCGCACTTGACGCCCACACCGTATTTCTGAATGGCCTTGGCTGCGTCGTGGGTCACCTGGTCCTCGGTACGGTCGCGCTCCGGCAGACCCAGGTCGTAATACTCGGTCTTCAGGTCGATGAAGGGCAGCAGCAGCTCGTCCTTGATCTGCTTCCACAGGACGCGGGTCATTTCGTCGCCGTCCATCTCCACGATCGGTGTCGTCATCTGAATCTTTTTCATGGTTACCTCCCGGTTGATGAGCTCGCAGCGGTTGATGGGCGTACCCAGCTCATAAAATTTTTCCTCATAGCCCGTCATAATGCCCACGGGGCCGTCCCGGTGCAGGTCACGGGTCAGGGCACAAATTTCCAGACCGCAGGCCTCAAACTCGCCCAGGGACCACTCGAACAGGCCCGCGTTGTCGGTCTTGAAATGGATCTCCCCGCCGAGCTTCAGGATCCGCTGATATTTCCGCAGGAAGGTGCGGTAGGTCAGGCGGCGCTTGGCGTTTTTCTTGCGGGGCCACGGGTCGCAGAAGTTAAGGTAGATCAGGTCAAGCTCCCCGTCTGCGAAGTATTCCTCCAGCTCGGCGGCGTCCAGCGACAGGAAGTAGACGTTTTTCAGACCCATTTCCAGCGCTTTTTCCATGCCCAGCAGCATGGCCTCCTGAACGCGCTCCACGGCGATGAGCAGAACATCCGGCTCGGCGGCGGCGGTCTCCACGGTGAATTTTCCCTTGCCGCAGCCCACCTCCAGCCGTATTTCCCTGGCCTGGGGCATCAGGGAGCGCCAGTTGCCCCGAAGCTCCCTGGCGTCGCGGAGCCAGATGGCACCGCAGGCCTCCATGCGCGGCTCTAAATTGTTGCGTTTTCTCATTCTCATAACGCGGTCCTCGCTGTGCTGCATATTTCTTTCGGATTATATCAAAAAATCCCACGGAGGTAAAGAGTTTTTTCTTCGTGCAACCGCCGGTGTTCCTATTTCCCGGAGACGTTTCGTTTCATTTTTTCGTACAATTCATCGCCGACACACTTCCGGGCGTATTTGCACCATTGGACACAGCTCAGCGAATCGTTATAAACAACAAATCCGCAGTTATCGCAGGCGACCTCCGTATCGGAGGAAAAAACCTCGATGACTGCGCCGCACCGAGGACAGGTCTTTTCCTCCAGCGTCGGTGTGCGGGGTTTTCCCTGGCATCCATCCATGATCATGGTCATGACCTCCCTTCTTCTTCTGATTATATCAGACAGTTTACCGTATCACAAGCGGAAATTCCCGGTTGTTTTCAACGGTTTTCTGTGCTACAATGGCAGGAAAAGGAGGCTTATGTATGTCTGTATTGGAAGGCCTGCAGCCCGCCCAGGCGCTGCATTATTTTGAGGAGCTCTGCGCCATTCCCCACGGTTCCCGGGACACCAAACGCATTTCCGACTACTGCGTCCGTTTTGCAAAGGAGCACGGACTGCGCTGTGTGCAGGACGAACATAACAACGTGGTCATTTATAAGGACGGCACCCCCGGCTATGAGGATCATCCCACGGTGATCCTCCAGGGCCATCTGGATATGGTCTGTGAAAAGGATGCCGACTGTGACATCGACTTTTCCAAAGACGGCCTGCGCTTGCGGCACGACGGGAAGTATATTTTCGCCGAGGGGACGACTCTGGGCGGCGACGACGGCATCGCGGTGGCCTATGCCCTGGCGGTGCTGGCTGCAAAGGATCTGAAGCATCCGCCCTTGGAGGCGGTGTTCACCGTGGACGAGGAGATCGGCATGCTGGGTGCCGACGCCATGGATATGAGCGTTCTCAAGGGCCGCGTTCTGCTCAACTGCGACTCGGAGGACGAGGGCATTCTGACTGTCAGCTGCGCAGGCGGCGCTACCAGCCGTCTGACGCTGCCTGTTGGGCGGGAAGCCTGCTCCGGCCAGATTCGGCGCATGGCGGTGCGCAACCTCACCGGCGGTCACAGCGGCGTGGAGATCAACAAGGGCCGCGCCAACGCCAACAAGGTCCTGGCTGCCATTCTGGATAAGCTGCCTGTGCGCCTCATTTCCATCGACGGCGGCAGCAAGGACAACGCCATTCCCCGGGCCGCCGAGGCACTGGTGGTAACGGAGGCCTCCGAGGACAAGTTCTTTGCCTGTGCCGAAGAAGTTCGTCAGGCCCTGCCCGCCGGAGAGGCCGCCGTGGAATTCCTCTGTGAACCGGCGGAAACCGCAACTCTCCCCATGGACGCGGAAAGCAGCCGGGCCACCCTGTCCCTTTTGTGCGCCCTGCCCAACGGTGTGCAGGCCATGAGCCGGGACATTCCCGGTCTGGTGCAGACCTCTCTGAACCTGGGCATCCTGAAAACGGAGGCCGAACAGGTCACCATGACCTTCTCCGTCCGCAGCAGCGTCAACGCGGAGAAGACCGCCCTCATTGAAAAGCTGAAGACCGTCGGCGCTGCCCACGGCGCGGCCTACGACGAGTCCGGCGCCTACCCCGCCTGGGAATACCGCAGGCACTCTCCCCTGCGCGATACCATGGTCGCCGCTTTCCGCGATCTCTACGGCAAGGAGCCGGTGGTGGAGGCCATCCACGCGGGGCTGGAGTGCGGCATCTTCTCTGACCGTCTGGCAGGTCTGGACGCGGTATCCTTCGGACCGCAGATGCATGACATCCACACAAGCCGGGAGCGCCTGGATCTTCTGTCCACCGAACGCACCTGGAACTATCTGGTAGAAATTCTGACAAGACTGTAACCTCCGGAGAATTCTATGCTCACCTCTTTACGAAAAAACCTCATCGGCGACCGGGCTTTCTATAAAATGGCCCTGGCCATCGCCGTCCCCATCATGATCCAGAACGGCATCACGCAGTTTGTGAGTATGCTGGACAATATTATGGTCGGACGGGTCGGAACGGAGCAGATGACCGGCGTCTCCATCGCCAACACACTGCTGTTCGTCTTCAACCTGTGCATCTTCGGCGCTGTCTCCGGCGCAGGCATCTTCGGCGCTCAGTTTTTCGGCAGCGGCGACCACCGGGGCGTGCGTTACGCGTTCCGCTACAAGCTCCTGCTCTGCTCGGCCCTGACTGCGGCGGGTATCGCGGTGTTTTTGCTGCTGGATGAGAAGCTCATCATGCTCTATCTCAAGGGCGAGGGCACTGCCGAGGAGATCGCCGCCAGCCTTGGCTACGCCAAGGAATATCTGCACATCATGCTCATCGGACTGGTGCCCTTTACGCTGTCGCAGTGCTATGCCAGCACTTTGCGGGAAAACGGCCAGACCGTAGCGCCTATGGTGGCGGGCATCGTTTCCGTGCTGGTCAATCTGGGCTTCAATTCCCTGCTGATCTTCGGCTATCTGGGCTTTCCGAAGCTGGGAAGCACCGGTGCCGCCGCAGCCACCGTCATTGCCCGCTTTGTGGAGCTGGCCCTGGTCATGCTCTGGACCCACCGTCACAAGGAAAAATGCCCCTTTATCGTCGGTGCCTACCGCTCCCTGCGTATTCCGGGGAAGCTGGCCTGGAGCATCACCAAGAAGACCATCCCCCTGATGCTCAACGAGACCCTGTGGGCAGCGGGTATGGCGCTGCTGAGCCAGTGCTACTCCCTCCACGGCTACGACGTGGTCTCCGCCACCAACATCTCCAACACCATCGCCAACGTGTTCAACGTGGCTTTTTTGGCCATGGGCAACGCCATCGGCATCATCGTCGGCCAGCTTCTGGGCAGCGGCAGGCTCAAGGAAGCAGTGGATACAGACCGAAAGCTGATCTTCTTCTCCGTGTTTATCTGCTTCTTTATCGGCGGAGCCATGGCGTTAGTTGCGCCCCTGTTCCCGAAGATCTATAACACCTCTCAGAATGTCCGCGACCTGGCAACCCAGTTTATCCGCATCGTCGCCCTGTGCATGCCCATCAACAGTCTGGCAAACGCCTGCTACTTCACCCTCCGTTCCGGTGGAAAGACCTTTGTGACCTTCCTCTTTGACAGCTTTTTCGTCTGCGCGTTTACCGTGCCCCTGGCCCTGTTCCTGACCTATGTGGCCAGGGTGCCCATCGTCCCCCTGTTCCTCATCTGCCAGCTGGTGGACATCGTCAAGTGTGTCATCGGCCTGATCATGATCCGCCGCGGCGTGTGGATCCACAACATTGTAAAGGAAGCACCATGAAAGACACAAAGTATTATCAGACCCACGGCTTATTCCGTATTTTTCTCAGCTATTTCAAGCCCCACCGCAGACTCTTCGCCATGGATATGTGCTGTGCTCTGCTGGTCGCGGCGGTGGATCTTGCCTTTCCCCTGGTATCCCGCTGGTCCATCAACACCCTGCTGCCGGAGGGCAGCTACCTGATTTTCTTTGTCGTCATGGGCACCATGGCGGCAGCCTACCTGATCCGCGCCCTTTTATATTACGTCATCTGCTACTGGGGCCACACCTTCGGCATCCGCGTGGAGGCAGACATCCGGCAGGATCTGTTCCGCCATATGCAGCGTCTGGGCTACGGCTTCTATGACCGCAACCGCACGGGCCAGCTCATGAGCCGCCTGACCAGCGACCTGTTTGAGATCACCGAGCTTGCCCATCACGGCCCGGAGGATCTGGTCATCTCCGTACTGACCATTGTCGGCGCATTGGTTGTCATGTTCACCATCGAATGGCGGCTGGCCCTGGTGGTCTGCATCATCCTGCCCATTTTGCTGGCGGTGGTCATCCTTCGCCGCCGGAAAATGAGCGCCGTTTCCAAGCAGGTCAAAAGCCGTACCGCCGCCATCAACGCGGAGATCGAGTCCTCCCTTTCCGGCATCCGCACCGCCAAGGCCTTTGCCAACGAGGAGGTGGAATTTGGAAAATTCCACAACGCCAACGAGCGCTTTAAGACCTCCAAGCGGGAATTTCACAAGGAAATGGGAATATTTTCCGGCTCCCTTGAATTTTTCATGTCCATTTTGTCGGTGGCGGTCATTGCCGTCGGCGGCGCTCTGACCATCGACAACAGCATCGAAATGGTGGATCTGCTGACCTTTACCCTCTATATTTCCACCTTTACCAGTCCCGTGCGGAAGCTGGTGAATTTCGCCGAGATGTTCGCCAACGGCTTCGCGGGCCTGAGCCGCTTTGCAGACCTCATGCGCACCGAGCCTGAATTGCAGGATGCCCCCGACGCGGTGGAGCTGCAAAATGTCCGGGGCGAGATCACGGTGGAGCATGTCTCCTTTGCCTATGATGAGGACCTGGATGTGCTGGAGGATGTGAGCCTCCACGTCATGCCCGGTGAGACGGTGGCGGTGGTCGGCCCCTCCGGCGGCGGAAAAAGCACCCTCTGCCGCCTGATCCCGCGCTTCTACGACGTAACAGGCGGCAGCATTCTGATCGACGGGCTGGATGTGCGCCGGGTGAGCCAGGAATCCCTGCATCACGCCATCGGCGTAGTCCAGCAGGAGGTCTTCCTCTTTGCCGACACCATCGGCAACAACATCCGCTACGGCAAGCCCGATGCTACCATGCAGGAAATCATTGAGGCAGCAAAAAAAGCCGAGATCTACGACGATATTATGGCTATGCCCCAGGGCTTTGACACCAACGTCGGGGAGCGGGGCACCCTGCTCTCCGGCGGTCAGAAGCAGCGGGTCTCCATTGCCCGGATCTTCCTTAAGAATCCGCCGATTTTGATCCTGGACGAGGCCACCTCTGCCCTGGACAGTGTGACGGAAGCAAAGATCCAGTCCGCCCTGGACGCTCTGGCGGTGGGCCGGACGACCCTCATTATCGCCCACCGGCTTTCCACCATCCGCAGCGCCTCCCGCATCATCGCCGTCGCTGACGGAAAGATCGTGGAGGAGGGCAGCCACGACGAGCTGATGTCCAAAAACGGTCTCTACGCCGATCTGTACCGCACACAGAATCTCAACGGCTGATGCCGGACGGAGTTTTTTCTGATACTAAAAACCGATTAGAATATTCATTTCAATCGGTTTTCAACGCCGTACCGGCGTTGCATTTTCGCGATG
>CAMGRA010000049.1 GCA_946061345.1 uncultured Clostridia bacterium
GCCCCAAGGGGGCTGGTGCATACCACCGGCACACACACGGCCGGTGGTTATGATTTGCCCTGGGGCTATGTCATTTCGCGGTCTTTTCCGCCTCATAGCCAGAGACGTAGAGGTCCTCATAGATGGTGCGGTACATCCAGTCGCTGGCGCGGTTCAGGTCATAGACCACATAGAAATACTGCATTTCGCCCAGCTTTCCGCCCCAGTAGTCCACATGCTCCAGCACAGAGAAGGACTCCACGCTGTAGCTGTTCTGAGTGACCTCCATACACAGCTCAATCAGCTCCGAGGATGAGAAAGACGTCGTGCACATCCCCAGGCAGGTGCGGATAAAGGATGGATACTCCGTAATGGGCATCTGGCGAACCGCGTCCAAAATGGCCGTGACCACCCGACGCTGCCGCTTGGTACGGTTGAGTTCGCTGTCGCTTCTGTCACGGGAATAGCGCAGCGCCTGCGCGCCGGTCATATGGCTGCTGTAGCCATAATCCTCCTCGCCCAGCTCCACATCAACGCCGCCGAGCAGATCAATGATCTCCTTGAGCTGCTCAAAATCCACCGTGACATAGTCCATCACGTTTAAGGCGTAGTTCCGGTTGACTGTGCTGATGGCCAGCTGCGCGCCGCCCCAGGTATAGGCGTAGGCCAGCTTTGCGTAGCTGCCCCACTGAGGCATCAGGACGTAGGAATCACGGGGAATGGAGATCAGCTTGATCTTGCTGTGGGCGCGGTCCAGCGACAGGACAATGATGCTGTCACTGGAGTCGTTGACGTCGGTACCGAACAGGAGGAAATTGGTGATCTGCTCTGAGCCGGAGAGCAGATAGCTGGGCCCCACCGGATCACCGGCATCCATTTTGGCCAGTGCTTCCTCCGGAATGTCTCCGTCGGTCAAATGCTCAAATTCGACCTCTTTTTCCCGTGACAGGCGCTCCAGTTCCTCTACGGAAGCGGTGCTCTCCAGCGTCTCCGTCTCACGGATGACCTCGCCGTTGTCAATCTCCACCACATTCAGTTCCGCCTCCGCCAGGGCGTTCATGGCCTCATCGTGGCGCAGATCAGCGAAGATATATTGATAGATGTACATGGCAGCCACACAGATCAGCAGCACTACCAGAGAAATCAGCAGTCCGGCGACGGCAAGCCCTTTCCGCTGGCGGCGCAAAAACAGGGTAGTCACCGCCAGGATCAGGGCCACACCCGCGACTGCCGCGCAGGCGATGATAGCGACAGTAAACAAAGTGAGGTCGCTGCCGGACAACAAATTGCCCCGGAAGCGCAGAAACGCATATGCCCCCACTGCCGCAAGTGCCAGCAGTGTCAAAAAAGCAAGGCAAACTGCAATAACGCCCATGGTCTTACGGCGTTTTCTGCGGGGATTTCTCCGGTAGCCGGAAAAATGCTCTTCGTCCTCGCGTTCGACTTTCTCGTTATAGGATTCCATGACAATTCTCCTTTGTGTATTTTGTGATTATGTATTTTATTATATCACACAGCGTCAACAATTTCCAGCCCCAAACATTGGGAAAAGCGGAGGGGTCTGGCCCCTCCGCCGGGTGGAAAGATCAGCAGCAGCCGCAGTTGTTATCGCAGCCGCAATTGTTGCCGCAGCCGTTGTTCAGGCCGATGCCGTTGCATCCGCAGCAGGAGAACAACAGGATCAGAATGATGATCCACCAGCAGCCACCGAAACCGTTATTACACATAGTCAGGAACCTCCCGTTTTTTGTTTTGAGCACTACGCTCATTCCATGTTATGTCGGCGGCGGAAAATGGTGACTAAGGGGAGAAAGAAAAACTGCCGCCTGCTCTGCGGCGCGGACATACCGGTGTCCGGCAGCGCATATGCTTGACCGAGGTGAGTGGAATGAACCAAAAACTGCGGTGGCTGCTGGTGATATTGCTGGTTTTGCTTCTGATAGGCGCAGTCCTTCTCGGCTGCTTCCGTCAGAAAGACGAGGCGCTTCCCGCCGGCTCCTGGGGCCTGAGCTTCCCCACGGAGGGCCAGGCGTCCGTGGGCAATACCAGCAATGACCGGCTTCTGGAATACAACGCAGCCTATCTGGGCAACACATCGAAAAAGGTCATCTATCTGACCTTCGACGCAGGCTACGAAAACGGCTGCACGGAAAAGATCCTGGACACGCTGAAAGCCCATAACACCCCGGCGGCCTTCTTCCTGGTGGGCAACTATATTGAAAAGAATCCCGCGCTGGTCAAGCGCATGGTCGAAGATGGGCATATCGTCGGAAACCATACCTATCACCACTGGGATATGTCCAAAATCAGCGACGAGGCAACCTTCCGCGGCGAACTGGAATCTCTGGAGGAGCTCTACACCCAGGTTACCGGCAAAACCATGGAAAAATACTACCGGCCGCCCCAGGGCATCTACTCCGAGGAAAACCTGAAAATGGCACAGGACATGGGCTATCATACGGTCTTCTGGAGCCTTGCCTACGTGGATTGGCTCAACGACGACCAACCAACCAAGGAACAGGCCTTTGCCAAGCTGCTCCCCCGCATCCATGACGGTGCCGTCGTCCTGCTTCACAGTACGTCTCAGACCAACGCGGAGATCCTCGACGAGCTTCTGACCAAATGGGAGGCTATGGGTTACACCTTCGGGAGCATCGACGAATTATTTGCACAGCAGGAAAAAACATCTTGACGCGGAAACGTTCCCATGTTATACTCAATTTGAGCGATAATGAGCGAAAATGAAATGAGGCTGCACATATGAGATACTGGGAACGTGAAAAACAGGTCTTGCATCTTCTGGAGGCCAACGGCGCCGTGTCCATGACGGAAATCTGCGCCATAACAGGCGCCTCCGTGGCGACCACGCGTCGGGATTTTGATGAGCTTCAGAAAAAGGGGCTGGCCCAGCGCACCCACGGAGGCCTCCGTCTGCCGCAGAAAAAGGAGGAACCCGGTCGGCGCTACGTCAACGGCACGGAGATTTTGGATGACATCGACAGGGAAAAGCAGATCATCGCCCGGGAAGCCGCCGCACAGGTCCAGGCCGGTGAGTCCATCTTCATCGGTGCCGGCAAGACCTGCAATATGTTTGCGGCTTTGCTGCGCGATATTGAGCGATTGACCGTCGTCACCACCTCCGTCACTGCCGTGCTGGAGCTGGCAGAGTGCCCCAACATCTCCGTGACCCTTCTGGGCGGCGATATCCACACGGGAAAGAATTACATCGAGACTCTGGACCCCGACATCAACCACACTCTTCGGGGCTACTTCTTCGACAAGGTCTTTCTGACGGTGGAGGGCGTAGATCTGGAGCGGGGCTACACGGTGCAGGACAAGAACCGTACCGGGCTCTACACCCAGCTTTCGCGGATGACCCGCCGACTCTATATGCTGCTGGACAGTGCGAAGTTCGACCGCCGCGCTTTTGCCACCATGTTCCCGCCGGAAAAGGCCTGCCGCGTTATCAGCACCCGGAATATGCCGGACAAATTTGTGGAATTCTACCGTAAGCAGGGGATCTCCTGTACGCTGCTTCCGATAGAATGAGCGATATTGAGCGTTTTTTCGTCAACTGCTCCGAGAATGTTTTTTTCGGGGCAGTTGACGTTTTTGTGTTTTGCGACAGAATTTACAAAAATCAGCAACCACAGTTGTTAAATCTGCCGAAATCCTAAAAAAAGCCAACGGGCTTATTGACATTGGAGACGTTTTGTGGGAAGATAAAAGCAATGATATAGTAGCTCTTATTTTGAGCGATTTTGAGCGTTTTGAAATGGAGATCCGCACTATGGAAAATATCGGAATGGTTGAACTCTACCAGCCCCGCCACACCCTGATCGGTCGGGACGGTATCACGATGATCCCCCACTTTCTCCGCCGACTGAGCGCAAAGAAGGTCCTGGTCATCACCGACAAAGGCCTGGTGAAGATCGGCACCGCCGGGAAAGTCACCGCAGTCCTGGATGACGCCAACATTGAATATATGATCTTTGACGGCGTTGAGCCGAATCCGACCACAAAGATCGTCTATCAGGCCCTGGATTTTTACACCAAGAGCGGCTGCGGCGCGTTGATCGCCATTGGCGGCGGCTCCCCCATCGACGTGGCGAAGGCCGTGAGTATCCTCTCTGCCAACGGCGGTAAGATCGAAGATTACAACGGTGTCAACAAGTCCAAGAAGCACGGCGCGCCGGTCATCGCCGTCAACACCACGGCAGGCACCGGCTCTGAATGTACCCGCGCCTATGTGGTCACCGACGAGGATACCAAGTCCAAGATGCTCATGGTGGACACCAACTGTCTGGCCCATCTGGCGCTGGACGATCCCATGCTCATGGTCGGCATGCCCCCCTCCCTCACTGCCGCGACGGGCATTGACGCCCTGACCCACGCCATTGAATCCTACATATGCAACATCCACACGCCCTATACCGACGCTCTGGCCCTGGAGGCCATCCGTTTGGTAAGCAAGGCCCTGCGCAGAGCGGTGCGTGACGGCTCGGACATGGATGCGCGGACGGATATGTGCTGGGCGGAATACATGGCTGGCCTCTCCTTCTCCAACGCAGGTCTCGGCCTTGTCCACGGCATTGCCCACCAGCTGGGCGGCTATTACAACATCCCCCACGGTCTTGCCAACGCTATCATGCTGCCGCGGGTGCTGGAGTACAACCGGCCCTACTGCATGGGGCGCCTTGCCAGCATTGCCCAAGCCATGGGTGAAAAGGTGGACAATCTCTCTGTGGACGCGGCCTCCAAAAAGGCCATTGAAGCGGTGCGTAAGCTCTGTGCGGACGTCAGGATCCCGCCTCTGTGCGAGACAAAATTCTCCATGGACGACATTGACACCCTGGCCAGCCATGCCCTGCAGGACACGGCGACCCAGACCAACATCGTCCGTCCCACTCTGGAGGACGTAAAGACCATCATCGCCAAGACCTATTATGAAGGCATCATTATGAAGCAGGTGAAGGGCAATGGATAAGAGCGCAGTACAAAGAAGCGTACAACTTGCTACCGCTGAAACGGTGTTCCGCAAGACCGGCCGGATCTTCGTGCCGGTAGCCTCCTCGGCGCGGCACATCCATCTTTGCCGGGCAGATGTGGAGGCGCTTTTCGGTGCCGGATACCAATTGAAAAAATTCCGCGACCTGTCTCAGCCGGGGCAGTTTGCCTGCCAGGAGCAGCTGACCGTCGTCGGCCCAAAAGGCCAGCTTCAGAGAGTTCGTGTTTTGGGTCCGGAGCGTAGCGCCACTCAGGTAGAGATCGCCTTTACGGACTCTTTTGCGCTGGGCATCCGGCCGCCGGTGCGTATGTCCGGCAAGACTGCCGGAACGCCGGGCTGCAAGCTGGTCGGCCCTGCCGGAAGCGTGGAGCTTGCCGAGGGCGTTATCGTGGCGGCGCGGCATCTGCACCTTTCTGCCCAGCAGGCGTCCCTGTTTGGCCTGAAGGACGGGCAGGTGGTTCGGCTGCGCAGCGAGGGGGACCGGGCGGTGGTCTTTGAGAACGTCATTGTCCGCGCCGGAAACGGCCACGACATGGAGATCCACATCGACACCGATGAGGCCAACGCCGTCGCCATGAGCGGCAGCATTATGATGGAAGTATTGAAATAAGGAAACCGTCGGGAGAATCAGTCGGCCGCTGCAGGTCCGGCGCTCCCTGAATGATAGAAACGGTTGTGTAGGAGCCTTGCAGATGAACAGTGAGCTTTTGCACAAGTTAATAGAGTTGATCGTAGACGAGGTAGTCCGCCGGGTGGCACGGCTGGAACGGCAAAAGCAGCACCCGGAGCAGGTCCTGGTGCTCCTGACTGCGCCGGTGGCCTACCCCAAGGAGCTGATGAAGCTGCTGCACAGCCAGTTCGGCGCGGGCTATACCCTCATCAGCTTCCCGGAAAAAAGCGAGATAGAGGAAGACGGCCTGCTCTTTGCGAGCCGGTTGGGTGAGCCGGAGCTTTTGTCGAGGGTCACAGCGGCAAAGACCGTGATCCTGGTAGGCCCCCGGCTGGAGCTGCTGGACAAAATCGCCCACGGTGAGGACGGCGAGTTCCTCTCCTATCTGGCAGTGCGCAGCATCCTGTGGAAAAAGGACGTGCGCCTGTATTTGGACTTTGAGCCGCCGCAGTTCCGCCGCAACACCTTCCTGGAGGGGGTCGCATCCTCCGTGGAGACCCTGCGCCGGATGAACGTGGCCGTCTGTCCCTACTACACCGGTGACGCGGCGGAACAGATTGGCATGACCCTCATCACCGAGGCGGACGTTCTCGCCGCCGCAGACACCAAGGAAAAATCCATTCACGCCCGCGTGGGCGCCATTATCACACCCGCTGCCCGGGACGCCCTTTTGACAAGCGGCGTTGCCATAGCGTATGAAGGAGAGACAGTATGCAGTTAGCAAGAGTTAAGGGCACCGTCGTCAGCACCAACAAGGCCGAGAAGCTCTACGGCCTCAAGCTGCTTCTGGTCAAGCCCATCGACATTGAGACCTGGCAGGAAAAGGGCGGCCTGCTGGTGGCCATCGACGCCGTAGGCGCCGGTGAGGGAGAGGTCGTCATGCTGGTCGGCGGCAGCTCCTCGCGCCAGACCAACGTCACGGAAAATAAGCCCGTAGACCAGAGCATCGTAGCCATCATTGATTCCGTCGACCTGAACGGGA
>CAMGRA010000050.1 GCA_946061345.1 uncultured Clostridia bacterium
AAAGGTGTCTCCCCATGTCACTATTCACATACTACTACGTCAGTGCCGCGCTGGAACTGTTCGCTGCGTTCATCACGGTGGTCATGCTGCTGATCCGTCCTCTTATCCAGAAACAGCACTCTACCGTGGACGCCTTCCTTGTGGCATTGCTGTGCGCCCATGCCCTGTCATTGCTGCTGGACGCGCCTATCTGGATCCTGCTGGCAGAGCCGTCTCCGGAGCGAGTGCCGTTGATCAAGGTGCTGACCTTTCTTACGGATCTCTTTCTCATCTCCGCCCAGGCGCTGTACGCATGGTGCCTGACGGCGTATATTTCGGAGCGGCAGTACATATCCCGCCGCCCGGTTTGGTACATCACCGGGTTGTCTGCAGCAGCAGTGCTGACATGCCTGCTGTCCGCCTTCAATGAAATGTACATTGGCTATGACGCCTCCGGAGCGGACTTTACCGGTTCGCTGTACTGGCTGTATCTGCTGTTCACTGTGCAACTGCCCGCTTCCACGGCACTGCTGGCCTTTCAGCACCGCCGGATACTGGGGCGGCGGGATACATGGGTATTCGCTTCCTACGGCTTGATCGTAGTGGTCAGCGTCCCGCTCCAGCTTTTCTGGGCCATCACCCCCGTCTACCTGGCAGCGGATGTGACAGTTCTGCTGTTGGCCTGCACGGTGATCTATACAGCGCAGGTACGCCGCACCGCCCAGGCAGAGAAAAAACTGGTGGAGCAGGAACTGTCTCTGTCCGAAAGCCGCAATGCGCTGATGCTTTCCCAGATCCAGCCCCACTTCCTCTACAACGCGCTTACTGCCATCTACTGCCTCTGCGACACCCGTCCGGAAACCGCCAAGACCGCCGTCAGCGATTTCTCCCGCTATCTGCGGGGCAATCTGGACTCCCTCAAAAAGGAGGGCCTTATCTCCTTCTCCGACGAGCTGCGCCACACCCAGGCCTATCTTTCGCTGGAGAAGCTGCGCTATGAGGAGGCGCTGGAGGTGGCCTATGACATCAAGGTTAGCGACTTCCTGCTGCCGCCGCTGACCATTGAGCCGCTGGTGGAAAACGCCGTGAACCACGGCATAGGCGTTTTGCCTTCCGGCGGATGCGTGACCATTTCCACCCAGGAGCTGCCCGAGTACTACGAGGTGCGCGTAGCGGACAACGGCGCGGGCTTTGACCCCGATGTCATCCCCGCTGACGGACATGCCCATGTGGGCATATCCGCCGTCCGCAGCCGCCTGCACATCCTGTGCGGAGGCACGCTGGACATACGAAGTGCCCCCGGTCAAGGGACTGCCGCCATCATCCATATTCCGAAAGGAGCATAAGCTATGCGGATTATCGCCGTTGACGACGAACGTCTGGCGCTGGAAGCGCTGGTATCCTCCATTGTAAAGGCCGTTCCGGACGCCGCTGTCCACGGCTTCCGGGACCCTGCCGAGGCCATGGATTTTCTCCGCAGTCATATCTGCGACGTGGCGTTTCTGGACATCCGGATGCGGGGCATCAGCGGCCTTGAGCTGGCCCGCCGCATCAAGGAGTTGCACGGCAGCACTAATATCGTCTTTGTCACCGGCTACTCCGAGTACGCGCTGGATGCCTTCCGCGTCTACGCCAGCGACTATCTGCTCAAGCCTCCCACCCCCGGCACCGTGGCACAGGCACTGCAACAACTGCGCACGCCCATCGTGCCAGAGCCCAAGCACCGCATCCGCTTCCAGTGCTTCGGGGATTTCGACGCCTTTGCCGACGGCAAGGCACTGACCTTCCATCGGGGCAAGGCCAAGGAACTGCTGGCCTATCTGGTAGACCGCAAGGGCGCCGGCGTGACCATGGGCGAGCTGTCCGCCGTCCTCTGGGAGGAGGGGCCGGACACCCTGTCCCGCCAGAGCAACCTCCGCAATCTCATCAGCGACCTGCGGAAAACCCTGTGCGATGTGGGGGCGGAGGGTATCCTCCTGAAAACGCGCAATGCCATCGCCATCGATGCCGATGCTGTAGACTGCGACTATTACGACTTCCTGCGCCACATCCCCTACGCCGTCAACCGCTATCAGGGCGAGTATATGTCTCAGTACTCATGGGCGGAGTTGACCGCCGCGTCCATCGTCTCTGGATAAGAACGCATAAGCCAAAAAACAAACGCTTACCGGCGCGGCACATCGCGGCGGTAAGCGTTTGTTGCGCTTTTGTTGCAGTCGGGCGGGTATAGTAATGTTGCTCTTACCGGAAAACGACAGCGAAAAATGGCGCAGGAGGCCCTCTCAGCCGCTTCGCGCAAAAATACAAACAGGAGGACAGTATCATGTCAGAATTTTTGAATGCGGTCCGCTTGGCGGCGGACGGCAGTTTGGACGGCGTCTCGGATGCCGTTATCCTTGCCATGGGCGTGGTGGGCGCGCTTTTGCTGGTAGCATCCATATTCGCCCTTTTCGTGTCCATCTATTTGGCCATCCGCTACACCCGGTACAATCGGAAGCAAAGCAGCTGCGGCATGACCGGCGAGCAGGTGGCTAGAGACATCCTCGATCAGAATGGCCTGCAGAGGATCAAGGTCTCCAAGACAGGCTCCATTCTGCTGGGCAACAGCTACAGCCATTATTTCAAGAAGGTGCGGCTGAGGCGGCTTACATGGAAGAAGCAGAGCGTCACATCCCTTGCCATGGCGGCGCAGAAATCCGCTCTTGCCGTTCTGGACAAGGAGAATGACCCGGATATGCAGACCCGCGTCCGCCTGACGCCCGTCATCTACATCGGGCCGCTGGCCTTCGTCCCCATGGTCATCATCGGCGCGCTGCTGGATCTGTACATGTTCAAAACCACCAACGGGATGTACACCATCCTCCTGACTGCCATCGCCCTCGTCTTCTACCTGCTGTCCTTCATTATGTCCATTCAGGTGCTGAAAACCGAGAAGAAGGCGCAGCAGCGCGCCTACGATATCATGAAGGAAAATGGCATGGCCACCGACGAGGAGCTGGCCATGTGCAAGAAGCTGTTCCGCCTGTACAACATCGAGTACATCAACAACATGGTCATCTCGCTGCTGGAACTGGTCTATCGGGTGCTTCAGATCATCGCGTATGTCCAGAATGCATCCTCGTCCTCCAGCCGTTCCTGATATTGCTATGCAGAAGCGGGCGTATAAGAGGAAGGACACATGGGTCTGCGGCATTATGATCGACCTGAACGGCTTCAAGGCGATCAACGATACCTACGGGCATGCTGAGGGCGACACCGCGCTGATCCTTGCCGCCGGTCTGCTCAAAAATGCCTTCGGCGAATATGGTGTGGTGACAAGGTACGCCGGTGATGAATTCGTCGTCATACTGAACACCGCGGACGAGCAGCTTGTCCAAAGCCTTATCGCGCGGGCAAAGGAGAATTTTGAGGAGGTCAACGGGACGCACGACAAGCCCTACCGTCTCTCCGCCTCCATGGGCTACGCCATCGCCGACCTGCACACCGAGACCATTGCCGACTTCATGAACCGCATCGACCGCCAGATGTATCAAGACAAGCTGGGCTATTACGCGAAAAACGACCGCCGGAAGGGCCAGCCGGCCGCCGCGGACAATGACGCCGGACAGTAAACAAAGAAAGAGATGTGACACATATGATGTGGTTCGCCCTGATCGCGGCGCTGCTGGGAATGTCCGCGCTGACCATCATCCAGACGCCCCGGGAGTGGCTGAAGCGCCCCCTCCCTCTGGCCCTGCTGATCCTGTTCCATGCCGCCGGCATCGCCAGCATTCTGCTGATCCTGTTTGCCGTTTATCGTATGCAGGATGGGCCGCTGCGGGAGCTTATCATCTGGACGGAGACCGTTTACGTCACCGTAACGGCGTTTGCCCTGCTGCTGTCGGTGGTGCGCTATTTCGGCTTTGAGCTGGCCCGCCACTTCCGGCACCGCCGCGTGCTTCGTATCCTCAGCAGCTCCACGGCCTTTCTGCTGGCGGCGCTGCTGATCTCCGCCGCCTATATGGTGCCGTCCATCCACAACGCCGTGACGCTGCGAACCGTCACCTACGATGTGCCGGTGGACAAAAGCTGCGGCACGGACGCGCTGTCCGTGGCCGTTATCTCGGACTTTCATATCGGCGGCGGCGCCCGCCGCAGCGAGCTGGATCAGATGGCCGCGCTGCTGACCGCAGCCGACCCGGATGTGATCCTCATCGACGGCGACGTCTGCGACTCCTCCTCCTCTGCCGACGACCTTGCATACATGGAGGAGATCCTGCGGGGGCTGCACTGCCGGTACGGCGTGTTTTACGCCGAGGGAAACCACGAGCAGGAGTGCCGGTTCGATCCCGACCCGTATCTGCTGCGGGCGGGTGTCTCCATCCTGCGGGATGAAGGCGTGCAGCTGGAAAACGGCGTCAACATCGTTGGGCGCAGGAACGCGCTGGTCACCGGCGTTCCCCGGATCATGGCGGACTGCGGCCTTGATGCCGCCGCGCCCACCGTGGTACTCCAGCACCGGGCAAAGGGGCTGAGCCAGCTGGAGGGCATCGCGGACGTCGTGGCCTGCGGCCACACCCACGGCTACCAGTTCCCCTTCCTCGGCATCCTGATGCCGTATCAGCGGGATATATCCTACGGTCACCGGATGTACGGCGAGACGCACGTCATCGTCTCCTCCGGCGTGGCCGAGTGGGGCTATCGCACCAAGTGGCCGTCCCAGAGCGAGGTGACCCTGATCCGGATGAGCTTTAAGGAGGCGGCGGCATGACCTGTAGCACCTACACGAAAAAAGCCCTGGTTTTCCACGCGCTTTACATTGTCCTGCTGTCCGCCGCCGGTGTGCTGGCTGCCTACAGCGCCGTATATACCTTTTCCCACATCAGCTGCCGGGAGGACGTCATTGCCGGCGGCTTCACGGTGTTCTTTGCCCTGCTGCTCCTCTCCGTGGACTTTTTCGAGTGCCGCGCCATGAGCGCAAAGCTGTATGTGAACGAGGACGGAATGGGCGTCAGGCGCTTCGGCAAAACGAAGGTCTTTATACGATGGGACGATATCCGGGAGATCGGCACAGGCAGCATCCCCACCCCCTTCGGCAGCAAGGAGCGTGTCTATTTCTGCGACAGGATGCTGGAGGAGGGGCAGCGCAGCGACCTCATTACCCTGAAGTATCACACAGTCCACTTTTCCTACATTCCGCGGGACTGGTATCCGGAAATGAACCGGCGCCTGCCTGTCCCCATTCCAAAGGAGCTTGCCGACCGATATGTCAGATAACGCAAAACCAATGAAGCCCCATGACGCAAGGGTCTTCTACCTTGTGTTGATCGCCACTGTGGCCGTCATCCAGATCGTCCTGAAGGTGGTCACCACCGTGCTCCCGGACATCCCCAGTCAGGTCTGCTCCCGCATCACGGAGTGCGTCCTGCTGCTCTGCGCCCTGTTCCTCGCCCGGCGAACCACTTTTGTCCAGCCGTGGTTCGGACTGAAGGTGGAGAAGGTGGCCTCCCGGCGGACGCTTCTGACCTGCCTGCTGCTTGCGGCGGGGATCGTCGCCCTTTTCGTGGCAGCAAGGCTGGTGCTCCAGCAGTTTTCCGCAGCCGTTGCCGCGCGGCCCTTCTTCCGCACCTATCTGGACATCAAGCACCGCCGGTATTACTGGTTCTTCGTTCTGGTGCAGGAGGTGCTGGCCAAGGGCGTCCTGCAGCACGGAGTTGAAAGAACGCTACCCGCAGACAAGTGGTACATCGCCCTGCCGGTATCGGCGTTGGTTTTCGCCATGCTGCACATCTACCACTCGCTTTACTATGTTTTCGGCGCCATCGGTCTGGCGCTGGTCTCCGGCGTTCTGTACCACCGGCAGAAAAATGTATGGCCCTGCTTTGTGCTGCACTTTCTGCTGGCATTTCTCCCCCGGTGCTTCGGGCTGAAATAAATGCTTAAAGGGGAAACACTTGTTGCGTTCAATATGCGGCTTCCATATATTTCCATTCACCAAGTGCAGGTGGCTCTATTGGATGCCATTCATGGCGAAACAAATATCGTGCGAAACGCCGCCTTACGCGGAACGGGGCAGTGCTTATTACCACCCATTCAAAGAAAACGACGAAGTGTGCCAGACCTCGCCATCCCGTTTGATACACATTGCTATGACTTCTGTATTGCGGCCAGCGAGCTCAGAAGTGATTGGAGCCCATCTTCACCCAGCATGGCAGCCGCATCGAGCGGAATACTCTCTGATGATGTAGCCGTTGGTGTGTCCTTGAGCGCATCGTCCTTCGCCACAGGCGTGGCCTCCGCTCGATGATGGCAGTCTCGAAGGACACACCCTTGAGCCGGGGCATATGGAGCGTGACGTCGCCGGAGGTCGTGGTAAGATTACGGTCATAGTGACCGCTGCGGTAGCCCTGACGGGCCTCGCTGCGCTCATAGCGGGCCGCCTGCGTCAGCGACTCCGCCTCCTTCTCCAGCAGCTCGTTCAGGGTTTCCTCCACGCTGCCGCGGACTAATTCCTTGAGCTGCCCCTTGATAATTTCCTCATTCAGCTGTACAATTTTCTCGGACATAG
>CAMGRA010000051.1 GCA_946061345.1 uncultured Clostridia bacterium
TCATGGCCATCGGCATGCACTGCCTGGGCTGCCCGTCCTCCCGCGGCGAGACCGTCGAGGAAGCCTGCATGGTTCACGGCGTCGACGCCGACGCTTTCCTTGCCCAGGTCAACCGCTTCATCGAGGCCAGCGAGGAAAACAAGTAAACATACCTGTCGTGCCCGGTACCGGTGTCGCCGGTGCCGGGCACAATTATGGAGGCCCTATGAAACTACCCATTTCCAAACGGCTGCTGTGCTGTGCCGCACAGGTGCCCCGGGGAGCGCGGATCGCCGACATCGGCTGTGACCACGGCTATCTGAGCATCCATCTGCTCCGAACGGGCCAAATTGCCTTTGCCCACGCCTGCGACCTGCGGGAAAAGCCCCTGCAGCGTGCCATGGAGAACGCCCAGCGCTTCGGCGTGGCGGAAAAAATGCGCTTTTCCTGCGCCGACGGCCTGCAGGCGGTGGACCCGGAGCAGATCGACACCGTGGCCTGCGCCGGGATGGGCGGCGACCTGATCGCCCAGATCCTCCGGGATGCGCCCTGGCTCAAGGACGGACGCTTCCGTCTGATCCTGCAGCCCCAATCCTCGGGGCAGGACCTGCGGCGGGCACTGTCGGAGGAGGGCTTCGGCATCGAAAAGGAGGCCCTGGTGGAGGACGGCGGCTTCCTCTATTACATCATCACCGCGCGCTTCGGCGGCAGTCAGCCCCTGACCCCCGGACAGCAGTATTGCTCTCCGGCGCTGCTGCACAGCGGCGACAGCCTCCTGCCGCGCTATCTTGCGCGCATTGAGCAGGCCCTGGCCCTGACCCTGGAGGGCATCGGCAGAGCCTCCGACCCGGCAGCCCGTGAGAAGCTGCCCTATTACCGCACCGCTCTGGACGAGGTGCGGGAAATGCAGCGGCAGCTTCCGCGCTGAACGCTGTAAAAACCCGGCGGGGATCTGCGCAAAAGCGCCCTTTCCCGCGAAAAAAACATGGTATCATTTGCCCAAGGAGGGGAACCCTATGCAAGTATGGAACCGCACAGCGCTGGTCGAGGAGCCCGAGGTGGGCGCAGTTGCCATCCGCTTTGCCTACGGCACCGTGCCAGGACGTTTTCTGGCCAAGACCATTCTCTGCCGCAAGCCTGTCACCCGGCTCTACGCCGCCTGGCAGAAGTCTCCCCTCTCCCGGGGCAAGGTGAAAAAGTTCATGGCGCGCTACAAAATCGACGTTTCCGACTGTACCGAGCAGGAATTTCACGATTTCAACGCCTTTTTCACCCGGCAGAGAAAATGTTATGTAAACCAAACAGTAGACCGTGAGCTGCCCGCCGTCGCCGACTCCAAACTGACGGCCCTTCCCATCGCCGACGACAGCGTTTTTTCCGTCAAGGGCGTGCCCTATACCACGGCGGAGCTGCTGGACAACGCGGCGTTGGCGGAGACCTACCGGGGCGGCCTGTGTCTGATCTTCCGCCTGTCGCCGGACGACTACCACCGCTATGCCTATCCCGACAGCGGCAGCCGGGAGCAGGAGGTCCGCATCCCCGGCGTCCTGCACACGGTCAACCCCATCGCGGCGGACCTGAAGGTCTACCGCCGCAATGCCCGGTGCTACAGCCTTCTGCACACGGCCCACTTCGGCGACGTGGTGCAGATGGAGGTGGGGGCGCTGCTGGTGGGAAAGATCGTCAACCACCAGACAGAAGCCGGCTCTATGGAAAAGCTGGGGGAAAAGGGCTATTTCGAGTACGGCGGCTCGACGGTGATCCTGCTGCTTCAGCAGGGGGCTGTTCAGATGGACGAGGACATCTTACATTATAGTTCAAAGGGCATCGAGACCAAGGTGCGCCTGGGCGAACGGATCGGAGCGGCGCTATGAGCTATCGTTTCTTTCAAAACCGCCAGTGTGAATATTTCCCCTGCCACAAGACGGCGAAGGAGGACAGCTTCAACTGCCTGTTCTGCTACTGTCCCCTCTACCCTCTGGGCGAGAAGTGCGGCGGCTGCTTTACCTATACGGAAAGCGGCATCAAGGACTGTTCCGGCTGCCTGTTTCCCCATTGCCCGGAGAGTTACGACGAAATTTGCCGGCGATTTTCCGAGGTAGCGGAGCTTTGCCGCCGGAAGGATTGAAAATTTTTCGGAAAAAGCAATTTTCTGCTTGACTTTTTCAAGAATCTGCATATAATTAGATATGCGTTTTGACGCGAGGCAAATAGCGGGTTTGTGTAATGGTAGCACACCGGACTCTGACTCCGTTTGTGAGGGTTCGAATCCTTCACCCGCTGCCAAAAAAACAGTCGTCCCAGCCGGGACGGCTGTTTTTTTACGCAAACGGCAAGGATTCGAATGGTTTGATCGGCTATCCGTGGCGCGAAAGGGCCGGGTTTTCCTCCGCAAAGAAAACAGTCCGGTGGACTGTTTTCCGATGCTCCGCCCATACCTCACGCCGAATCCTTCACCCGCTGCCAAAAAAACAGTCGTCCCAGCCGGGACGGCTGTTTTTTTACGCAAGCGGCAAGGATTCAACTGACGAGCAGCACCCTGCTGTGAAGAAGCGCACTTTTGTCTGCCGGACAAAAGTGCGCTTCTTCAATCATGTCATCCGGGAAAGACCAACTGCACCAGCAGTATATAACAGACGGTGCCGCTGATGATACTCAGCAGCGTATTGCGCTTCCAGACGTAGGTCAGGACCACCAGCAGCCCGGCGGCGATCTGCGGAACAAAAGCCCCCGCCGACGTAAAGCGCATATCCTTCAGGCAGTATACCACCAGCATCCCCATGATCGCATAGGGCAGGACGTTGCCTAGATAGGTGATCAGCGCCGGCGTTCTGCGATTGCCAAGCACCGAAAAGGGCAGAAAACGCAGCACAGCCGTCACTGCGGCCATGATCGCGATGGCCTCTATGGAATACAGCTTATCCATCCGTTTTCACTTCCTTTTTGATATAGCCCTTGGAAACGAGAGCCGCCGCAATGATCAGCATGGCCGGGATCAAAAAGCGGTCCGGTCCGAAAAGCAGCAGGCAGGCTACAGATACGACAACCCCGCACACGGCGGAAAAATGCTGTTTCCCATGGAGCCACTGGTTCGTAAAAACCGTCAGGAAAAGCGCCGTCAGCGCAAAGTCGATCCCCTCTGTATTAAACCGCAGGACAGACCCCAGCACGGAACCGATCGCCGTTCCCAGCACCCAATAGCTCTGGTCAAGGATCGAGACCAGAAAATAATAGTCCGGGTTCTTTTCTGCACTGCACACGATGGAGTAGGTCTCATCGGTGAGGCTGAAGATCAGGTACGGCTTCTTTGCTCCCGCATCCTGATATTTTTCGACCATCGAGAGGCCGTAAAACAGATGCCTTGCGTTGACCATCAGCGTGGTCAGCGCCACCGACAGGAGCGATACGCCGGACGTGAGCAGTCCGACGCCGATGTACTGCATGGAGCCTGCATAGAGGAACAGGCTCATGGCCAGCGCCCACCCGATGCCGTAGCCGTTGGCTTTCATGACGATACCGAAGCCCGCCCCCAGCACAAGGTACCCGGCCATCACCGGGAGCGTGGCCTTCACCGCCCTTTTTATATTCTTTGATCTCATGTTTCTACCCTTTTTCTTGGCTGTTTTATGGAATGACACAACTTGCAGTGTATGAAAAAGCTGCAAAGCTACTTATCCCGTACGCATTATTATAGCACAAGGACCGGGAGAAATCCACCGACGATCCTCTCCGGGCGGCGGAAAAACCGCTTTCTTCGCCGCTGTTTTTTGCCTCTGCGGCAAGGCGCTTCCCGCATCCGTTAGCATACGGCGCTGCGTAAAGCCGGGGAACTATTTGTCCCGCAGACCCATCAACTGCTCATACACCCATTCCGGCTCCACGCCCTTGGTGCTGACGCTCACGACAATGCCGCCGTATTTCACGCTGAAATTCATCCGCCAGCCATCACTGTCACCGCTGTCCTCAACCCGGTAGGCTCTTGCGTATACCGTATCCAGGGTCAGCTCCTCGGCGAGAAAGATCGGGTGATCCACGATGAGCCGCAGCTCCTCCGGCAAGGATTCATAACGCGGGATCGGGTAGAGGGACAGGTCGTAATTCTGCCGGTCTGCCACACTCGTAAGCCTTGCGGCATCGCTCTCGTCATAGGCCTCCACGCACCAACGTAGTTCATCATAGTTTCTCGTCCACGCGCCGGACAAGCTGTTCTCGTGCTGGCTTTTTGTCCTGTTGATGCCTTCCTCCGTGAAGCCCTCGGGGACGCTTTGCAGCATATATCTGCCGAAGTCCGCGTCATTCTGCGCCTCGGCAAGGGACAGCGCCAGTTCAAAGCGTTCCGGGATGACCTCCGCCGTGACCGCCGTCAGGTCGGGTTTTCCCTCCTCATAGGAGGCAAAACGGGCAAGCACCTGGGAAAAATCCGCTTTCGCCTGTTCCAGATCCTGCGGCATAGCATCCAGCGAGAACATAAACGGGTGGCCGTTGATGTCGGCATAGGCAACTAGAGATACATCGCTGTCGGGCAGGCTGTATTGAAAAACGGTGTATTCCACCGCCCCGCAGACCGAGACCACAGGCTCCTCCGAATACACCAGATCGCAGCTCAGACTGTCTTCTGCAAAAATCACGGTGACAGGCGTCTCCGGGATAGAGGTGGTCACATGCAGGCAGACCTCCACCAGCTCGCCCTCTCCGATGAAGCCCGCATAGCCGGAAAACTCCATCCATTCCGTCTTTTTGCCGGGGAGCACTGCAGCAAGCTCCCGGTCACTCAGTTCCTCAGTGAAATAATCCGACGAATAAATACGGTCAACTGCGGTGAACGTGCCCATCTCGTTGAAATAGGCAGTCCATGGCTCGCCAGACTCCCCGGTCATGCTGCTTTCCTCGGCAGGTTCAGCAGTGCTGGGTGTGGAAACCGTCGGTTGATCGCTTGCCGGGGCAGTTTTCGGCAAAAGAACGGCAGCCGCTGCGGCAACCAGGCAGAAGCAAGCTGCCATAGCGCCCCATTTCACCCAACGTCTGCCCTTGGTTTTCGGTGCTTTGTCCGCCGCTTCCACATACTCCGGCGCGACAAGCTCCATCTGATCCAATAGATCCTTTCCTCTCATAGCGTGTAACCCTCCTTCATCAGGTAGTCCCGGAGCCGGTTCCGGCTGCGGAACAGCATGGTCTTCACCTTGCTCTGTGAAATTCCAAAGCGTTTGGAGATGGCAGCGATGGAGTCCAGATACCAGTAGCGCCGCAGAAACACATTGCGCTGTTCCTCACCGAGGGTCCTCAGGAAGCCGTTGATGGCCTCCCCCAGTGCCGCGCTGTCCATCCGGCACTGCACATCGTCGGGTGCCGGGATGCACTGCTCCATTTCGGCGCTGAGCTGGCAGAGAACCGCGTCCCGCTTGAGACGGCTCCGTTTCCGGCAGCAGTCCAGTGATATGTGGCGGGTGATCCGGGCCAGAAAGGCAAACAGGTAGCCTCCCGGCTCGTGGGGCGGGATGGAATTCCACGCTTCCATATAGGTGTCGTTCTCACATTCCTCCGCCGTCGGCAGGTCGTTCACGATGCCGTACGCCAGAGTGCGCAGACGGCTGCCGTATTTTTCGGACGTCCGCTCAATGGCCGCTTCGTCACGGCGCAGATACAGCGATACGATCTCATTGTCTTCCAAGGCTTTCCTCTCCTTTCTTCCATGTTGAAGGCCTTCACCTGTATAAGCGGCGCTTTGGGGCGGGAGGTTACACATTTTATAAAAAAGGCTGCGGCAGAGGAAAGATCTGCCGCAGCATCGGTTTACATAATATAATAGCAGGACGGCTGCGGCAGGCTTCCTTGTCACAGGCGGTCCTTACGGGAACCAGTCCTCCCAGGGGAAGGAGAAGCCGCCCTCCGTGGATTCAGCCGGTTCGCTGCTCTCGGCAGTCTCGCCTGTCTCTGCAGCACCCTCTGTGGGCTGCGAGGCGGAAGTACTTTCCGGCTTGGCGTCAAAGGAAATGGTCAGCTCCAGGGTCCTGCCGCTGCGGTAGACCGTCAGGGTCGCCGTGTCGGAGGCACGGTAGTTTTTCAGCTCGGCTGACAGATCCTCTATGCCCGCGATGCTCACGCCGTCGATGGCAGTGATGACGTCGCCCGTGCGCAGGCCCGCCAGGGCGCCGCTGCTGTTTTCCGTCACCGATTCCACATAGGCCCCGTCAGGCAGGCCGCTGCCGGGATGGGCACGGGCAACGGTGGAGGCGGCGATGCCGATAAAGGCGCGGTTGGGGACCCTGCCGTTTTCCCGCAGGTCGTCCAGGATCGCCACAACGTCGTTGATGGGGATGGCAAAGCCGATGCCCTCGATGGAGGTTCCCGTGGCGGTGGTGCCGGAATACTTGGCCGTGGTGATGCCGAC
>CAMGRA010000052.1 GCA_946061345.1 uncultured Clostridia bacterium
TTCATCAACCTGGTGGACTTCGATATGCTCTACGGCCATCGCCGCAACATCGACGGCTATGCCGCCGCCCTGACGGAATTCGACGGCTGGTTCAAGGACTTCATGGAGCAGATGGGGGAGGACGATCTGGTCATGATCACCGCCGACCACGGCTGCGACCCGGCCTACACCGCCACCACCGACCACACCCGCGAATATGTGCCGCTGCTCATCGCCGGCAAAAAGGTAAAGCCCGTCAACCTGGGCACCCGCTACAGCTTTGCCGACATCGCCGCCACCGTCACGGAGGTCCTGGACGTCAAATACGAGACGCCGGGCAAGAGCTTTGCCGCCGAGATCCTGTAAGAATGTAGTCTCATTGGTTAAATTGCACAAGAAGAATTGAATGGATTGGAGAGAATAAAATGACTCCGTTAGAATTGGTAAATTTGGCGATCGAAGCCAGAGAACACGCCTATGTCCCTTATTCCGGATTTGCCGTCGGTGCAGCGCTCCTGACAAAGGAGGGCAAGGTCTATCAGGGCTGCAATATTGAAAATTCCGCCTATGGGCCTACCAACTGCGCCGAGCGGACCGCTTTTTTTACCGCGGTCTACCAGGGAGAGCGAGACTTTGAGGCCATCGCCATCGTCGGCGGCAAGGCCGGCAAGCCCATCTCCGAGCTGTGCGCACCCTGCGGTGTCTGCAGACAGGTCATGCGGGAGTTCTGTAAGAATGATTTTAAGATCTACCTGAGCAGGGGAGACGGCACGGTCAAGGAGACAACTTTGGAAGATATGCTGCCTTTGAGCTTCTCTAAGGATGACTTGGAACGGTAATTTTGGTTATATTTAACAAAAATTCGTACACATCTTGATTTTTTCTTCAATTTGTGTAAGAATGTATAAAGCGGTAAAACCGCAAACAAAAATTTTGGAGGTAAGAAAATGAAGAAACTTATTGCACTGCTTCTGGCTCTGTGCATGGTTGCCTGCCTGTTCGCTGGCTGCACCACGACCGAACCGGACGTAGAAGACACCACTGAGACTCCCACTGAAGAGCCCGCTCCCAGCACTGAGGCTCCCACTGACGAGCCCGATCCCACCGACGAGCCCACTGCTGATTACTCTGCATGGCACGTTGCAATGATCACCGACTACGGCGATATCACCGACCAGTCCTTCAACCAGACCACTTATGAAGCTGGCAAGGCATGGTGCGAAGCCCGCGGCGTCGACTTCACCTACTACAAGCCGACCGGCGACTCCACCGAAGCTCGTGTCGCTATGATCGACCAGGCCGTTGCTGATGGCTACAACGTCCTGCTCCTGCCCGGCTTTGCTTTCGCCGGCGCTATCGTTGAGACCGTTGAGATGTATCCCGATGTGAAGTACATCGCCCTGGACGTCAGCGAGTATGACCTGCAGGATGCCAACGGCACTGCCGATGACTTCTCTTGGGTCTACCCCTCCAACCTGTTCTCTGCTGTTTACCAGGAAGAGCTGGCTGGCTACATGGCCGGTGTTGCTGCTGTGAAGCTGGGCTACAGACACCTGGGCTTCCTGGGCGGCATGGCTGTCCCCGCTGTTATCCGCTATGGCTACGGCTTCGTTCAGGGCTGCAACGACGCAGCTGTTGAGCTGGGCATCGAAGGCGAAGTCGAGATCGACTACGTCTATGGCAACCAGTTCTATGGCGATGCTGACATCACCGCTTACATGGACACCATCTACGCCGGCGGCGCTGAGATCGTGTTCGCCTGCGGCGGCGGCATCTTCACCTCTGCCGGTGAGGCTGCTCAGAAGGTCGGCGCGAAGGTCATCGGCGTTGACGTTGACCAGGCTGCCATCATCGACGGCATGTTCAGCACTCCTGGCATGACTGTCACCTCCGCTATGAAGGGTCTGGCTCCCACCGTCGAGACCCTGCTGAGCGAGCTCATCGAGAACGACAACTGGGCTGTCTACGGCGGCACTGTTACCACTCTCGGCCTCATCTCTGAGGTTCCCGCTGAGAACTACGTCCAGATCGCTCCGTCCACCCTGTACGAGGATGGCAAGTTCACCGAGGATGACTACAACGCTCTCGTTGCTGACCTGTACGCCGGCAAGATCACTGTCTCTGCTGATACTACTGTGGAGCCTGAGGTCGCTATCAACGTCGAGTATCTGGGCAACATCAAGTAATTTCACCCCAAATTACACATTGGAGGACGGGCTTCGGCCCGTCCTCTTTTTGTATGTGAGTATATTCCTGTCGTTCTGCACATAAACGCCTACTCCCTTTTGGCGATAGTAAACAAAATCGTCAAAATCCTTGAAATTTAGCGGATTTTTGATTTGAATTTTTCATAGCTATGGTGTATAATCAAAATTGTAATTCTGTAAAGAGGGAGGCAATAAGCTTGAGCAACGAACATTATGCGATTGAGATGCTGCATATCACGAAGCGATTCCCCGGCATCGTCGCAAATGATGACATCACGCTGCAGCTGAAACCCGGCGAAATCCATGCGCTCTTAGGTGAGAACGGCGCCGGCAAATCCACCCTGATGAGCGTCCTGTTCGGCCTGTATCAGCCGGAAGAGGGCATTATCAAGAAGGACGGCGTTGAAGTTACCATCCGCAACCCCAACGATGCGACGGCGCTCCATATCGGTATGGTGCACCAGCACTTCAAGCTCGTCGAGTGCTTCTCGGTTCTCGACAACATCATCCTTGGCATCGAGCCCACCAAGGCCGGCTTCCTCCGCAAGGCTGAGGCCAGAGAAAAGGTCATGGCCCTGTCGGAAAAATACGGCCTGCACGTGGATCCGGATGCCCTCATCGAGGATATCACCGTCGGTATGCAGCAGCGCACGGAGATCCTCAAAATGCTCTACCGTGACAATGAGATCCTGATTTTCGACGAGCCGACGGCGGTTTTGACCCCGCAGGAGATCGACGAACTGATGGAGATCATGCGCGGACTTGCCAAGGAAGGCAAGTCCATCCTGTTCATCTCCCACAAGCTCAACGAGATCATGTCCGTCGCTGACCGCTGCTCCGTCCTGCGCAAGGGCAAGTATATCGGCACCGTCGAGGTCGCCAACACCACCAAGGAAGAGCTCTCCCGCATGATGGTCGGCCGTGATGTCGAGTTCGTCGTCCACAAGGATCCGGCTAAGCCCACCGATGTGGTCCTGGATGTGGAGAACATCACCGTTGCCTCCAAGATGCACAGCAACAACGCCGTGAAGAACGTCTCCTTCAAGGTCCGCCGCGGCGAGATCGTCTGCATTGCCGGTATCGACGGTAACGGCCAGACTGAGCTGGTCTACGGCCTGACCGGCCTGGAGCCTCTCAAGTCCGGCAGAGTTATCCTGAACGGCGAGGACATCACCAAGGCCCCCATCCGCAAGCGCAGCGTCATGGGCATGAGCCACATCCCGGAGGACCGTCATAAGCACGGCCTCGTCCTGGACTACCCCCTGGAGTACAACCTGGTCCTGCAGCGCTATTTCGAGCCGGAGTTCACCAAGTGCGGCTTCCTGCGCAAGGCCAACATCCGCTCCTACGCCGAACGGCTCATCGAGCAGTACGACGTCCGCAGCGGCCAGGGTGCCATCACCATGGCCCGCTCCATGTCCGGCGGCAACCAGCAGAAGGCCATTGTCGCCCGCGAGATCGACAAAGATCCTGAGCTGCTGATCGCTGTTCAGCCCACCCGCGGCCTGGACGTCGGCGCCATTGAGTACATCCACAAGCAGATCGTTGCTCACCGTGATTCCGGCAAGGCCGTTCTGCTGGTGTCGTTGGAGCTTGAAGAGGTCATGAGCCTGTCCGACCGTATCCTCGTTATGTACGAGGGCGAGATCGTCGGCGAGCTGGATCCCAAGACCACGACCGTCGAAGAGCTTGGCCTCTACATGGCCGGCGCCAAGAGAATGGAGGTGCAGTGATATGAAGCAGCGCACACCGCTTCTGAGAAAGAACGGCTTCCAGACCATTCTTTCCTCCCTGCTGTGTATCATCCTCGGCCTTCTGGTCGGCTATCTCGTATTGCTGATCATCAACGCCGAAGGCGCTTGGAACGCCATTGTTGACGTTCTGAAAAACTTTATGAAATATCCCAGCGGCGCAGCCCGTATGAAGTATCTGGGCAGTACCCTGGTCAAGACTGCGCCGCTGATCATGTGCTCCCTGTCCGTCCTGTTTGCTTATAAGGTCGGCCTGTTCAACATCGGCGCTGCCGGTCAGTACGTCATCGGCGCTGCTGCCGGTCTGTACTGCGCACTGATGCCCGGTCTGCCCTGGTACGTCTGCCTGCTGGCAGCCGTTGCAGCCGGTGCCATCTCCGGTGCTATCTGCGGCGTCCTGCGTGCCTACTGCAACGTCAACGTCGTTATCTCCGGCATCATGCTCAACTGGATCAGCCTATATGCTACAAACCTGCTTCTGAAGCCCGGCATGGACCCCACCGGCAAGGATACCTTCCGCCTGGTCAAGGAGCATAAGGATTCCATCCTGCCCACCCTGGGCCTGGATAAGCTGTTCAGCAACAACCAATACGTCACCATTGCCATCCCTATTGCCATCATCGTGGCCATCGTCATCTGGATCATTCTGGACAAGACCAAGTTCGGCTATGAGCTGAAGGCAACCGGTAACAACCTCAACGCCGCCAAGTACTGCGGCATGAAGGAGAACCGCAATATCATCCTGACCATGGTCATCTCCGGTGCTCTCGCGGGTCTGGGTGCTGCGCTGTTCTATCTGTCCGATATCGAGCAGTGGAACGTCAACTCCTCCTCGGTCCCGGCCATGGGCTTCAACGGCATCGCTGCCGCGTTCCTGGGAGGCCTGAACCCCATCGGTGCCATCTTCTCCTCGTTCTTTATCCAGCATATCACTCTCGGCGGCGGCAACGTCGACCTGAGCCACTACTGCGCACAGATCGCAGACTTTATCTCGTCCGTTATTATTTACCTTTGCGGCTTCGTGCTCTTCTTCAAGAGCGTTCTCAACCGCTTCCTTGATAAGCGCGACGAAAAGCGTATTCAGAGGGAAAAGGCCGCAAATGCGGAAGCAACTGAGAAAGGAGGCAATAAATAATGGTATTACTGCTTCAATATACTCTTATTTTTGCTGCCGTTCTGCTTCTCGTTGCACTGGGCGGCTGCTTCTCAGAACACGCCGGCGTGATCAACATCGGCCTGGAAGGCATCATGGTCATGGGCGCCCTGGGTGGCGCGCTGGTCATGCGCTTCCTGCCCTATGACGCCTCCACGGCGACTTTGGCTACCCGCTTTGGTATGTTTGGCCTGGTCGCTCTGGCCAGTGTCGCCGTCGGTATGATCTACTCTCTGCTCTTGGCAGTGGCCTCCATTAATTTCAAGGCCGACCAGACCATCGTCGGTACGGCCATGAACCTTCTGGGCACTGCCGCCGCGACGGTCATCGTCAAATCCATGAATACCGCCGCGAACCCCGATGACCACTCCTCCGAGATCCAGTACGGCGGACCGAAGAGCGCTTTCATCAGCAAATTCGGCACCTTCGAGCTGAACTGGTTCGTCATCCTGGCGGCCGTCCTCCTGGTGGTCTCCATCATCGTTCTGTATAAGACCCGCTTTGGCCTGCGGCTGCGTGCCTGCGGCGAGCATCCCCAGGCGGCAGACTCCGTCGGTATTAATGTCTTCAAAATGCGCTATGCCGGTGTCCTGATTTCCGGCTTCCTCGGCGGCCTCGGCGGCATCACCTACATCACCGTCGGTGTCTCCCTCTGGAAATTCGAGAACGGCGTTGCGGGCTTCGGCTTCCTCGCCCTGGCAGTTATGATCTTCGGCGCATGGGATCCCATCAAGATCGCCGGTGCGGCCATCCTGTTCGGCCTGTTCCGCGCCCTGGGCAATGTCCACGCGGGCATCCCGTTCCTTGCCAGCATGGAGATTCCGCCTGCGGTCTACAATATGCTGCCGTACATCGTCTCCCTGATCGTTCTGGCCTTCACTTCCAAGAAGTCCAGAGCTCCGAAGGCAGAAGGTATCCCATACGACAAGGGCCAGCGATAAAGAAATTACAATTATGATTGCATTGTCCTATCCCCCCGGGGGTAGGACAATGCCTGTTCCAAGCAAAAATCGGAGGAAATAACATGTCAAATATCATTGTCATTGGCATCGCAGGCGGTTCCGGCAGCGGCAAGACGACCCTGATGAAAAATCTGATTGCCCGTTTCCGGGACGATGTGACGGTACTCAGCCATGACAACTATTACCGTCCCTATGAGGAGCTGAGCATTGAGGAGCGGAAGAAGGTCAACTACGACCATCCGGACGCCTTTGATACGGAAATGATGTTCGAGCATCTGAAGATGCTCAAGGCGGGCC
>CAMGRA010000053.1 GCA_946061345.1 uncultured Clostridia bacterium
TGTTTGACCGACCCTCTTACAACTTCTCTCTTGCCGTTTATGACTATGACACTTCGATACTGTATTTGTTTGAATTTGACACGTAGAGTTTGTTGAAAACAGGTTCCCCTGTTTTATAAATATGGATCAAGTGAAACGCTCCACCTCGGACGCTTCTCCGTGTAAAATTTTGAAGCAGCAGCGGATCATGCTATGCGCCCCGCCTCGGGTACCTCCCCGTGTAAAAACAGAGGTGGAAAAGAATATACGGGCATGGTGGAATTGGTAGACTCGGTGGATTTAGGTGTTGTCAACTCAGGGAAGGTTTTTTCATTTCCCCTGATCTCCAGCGAGTGATCTTATAAAATCTAAATAAATATCAGCCGAAGGCATCCTCCGGCTGTTCATATGCGGGTATGGCGGAACTGGCAGACGTGCTGGATTTAGGTTCCAGTGCCGTGAGGCGTGTGGGTTCAAATCCCACTACCCGTACCATAAAGGTGCGTAACCGTTGATACAAATGGTTACGCACCTTTATTTTTTTCTATTGAAAAAGCCTTGAAAATCAACAGGTTCTGGCAACAGGGGTTCAGATTGAACTCCTTGCTGCCAGAACTTTTTTGCTTTCCGGGGAAATTCATATATTTTTATGATTTCCAAATGAACCCCCTCAAGAGGAAAAGTGTGATTGTTTGGGGAAAATTTGAATGTACAGAGGAAAAATTTATTTGTTCACTCACCATCTGACTGCTCAGTTATGCATCTTCAATCAGGTAGATCGAAAATGGTAATCGGGGTGTTTCAGCAAGTGGACATATCTGATTTTTTCCTTCCCGCACATTTCACATTGTTCATATGGGATAGGGTCACCCGGATATCGCAATGAAAATGTGAGTTGCACATTTCAATTGGTGATTGGTATAATACTGATTCTTGATTAAAAAGTTTAATCAAGAATCAGTATAATTTTTCCCTTTGCGCTTCAGCACGATCGCCAGGACAATGCCGACGATGAGCAGCACCGCGCCCAGGACCATGAATACCTTGGCCATAATGGAGACAGGGTTGTTCGCCGCCATTTCTGCCATCTCGGGGAAGAAGTCTAAGTCTCCGCCAAAGCCAATAAACACTCTCCGCGTCATGTAGCCGGTCAGCGCGCCGATGCCGAGGATTCCCGCGCCCGCCACCGCAAGATAGACGCCGAACAGCCAGCCGTATCGCCGCAGGAGCCTACCCAGCACGCCGGGAACGTCCTCGACCCAGGTGGTCTTCTCCGCAGGCGGCTGGGTTTCCTGCTTTGTCTCCTGCGGCTCGTCCTGTGTATCATCCAGCAGCCAATCAGCGGAAACGCCGAACTCCTTCGCCAGCAGCTTCAGCTTGTCAAGCTCCGGCAGCGCCGTGCCAAGCTCCCACTTGCTCACCGCCTGCCGCGACACGCCGAGGCGCTCGGCAAGCTCCTCCTGGGAAAGTCCGCAGCGCTTGCGGCACTGGAACAGCTTTTCATTCAGTTTCATTTCTTGTCCTCTCTTTCTTGAAACTATTTAAAATAATGGGTGCTGTAAAAGCGCGGCGCTTTTTGTCAAGAACTCATGAATTCTGTCCCCATTATAAAATAGTACAGGCCGTTTGGCAAGCGACAGAGGCTGGAAATCCCGCAACCGGTGGTTGCAACCGCAGAATTTTGCAATGTTAATATCCTTTCCCCGCAGCAAACGCCCGGAAAAGTGCCTGCAGCGTGTTGTACCGGCGTTGCAACAGTCAAAAAGGGGCTGTTTCAGGCAGCCCCTTTTTGATATTTTTCTTATTTTACAGTGCGCATTTTCCCCGGGGGATGAACTGACCGCCGCGATCCTCCAGAATCTCTCCCTCCTCCACGGCCAGCTTGCCGCGCAGGTAGACCTGGGCGATATGGCCCTTGGTGCGGAAGCCCTCAAAGGGGTTGTAGTCCATGTTGTAGGCCTGGTCGGCCGCCGTGATGACGCCCACGTCCGCCGGGTCATAGACCACGATGTCCGCGTCGCTGCCCTCGGCAAGGATGCCCTTGCGCGGGTAGGCACCGTACAGCTTGGCAGGGTTCTCCGACAGGAGCCGCGCCATCTGCTCCTTGGTGATGCGGCCCTCGGCCACGCCGTAGGTATACAGCAGGGTGCCGCGAGTCTCTACGCCGGGCAGACCGCCGGGAATTTTGGTGAAATCGTCCTTTCCCGCGTTCTTCTGCGCCAGGGAGAAGGAGCAGTGGTCGGTGGAAAGGGTCTGGATCTGGTCGGAGGCCAGGGCCTTCCACAGTACCTCCTGGTCGCGGGCCTTGCGCAGCGGGGGGGCGCAGACGTATTTGGCGCTCTCGATGTACTCCGGCTGGTCATACCGGCTGTCGTCCAGCAGCAGATAGTGGGGGCAGGTCTCCACATAGACCTTCTGGCCCCGCTGCCGGGCGTGGCAGATCTCGTCGTAGCCGTCGGCGGAGGACAGGTGGACGATGACCACAGGGGTCTGCGCCACCTCCGCCATTTTCAGCAGACGGTCGATGGCCTCGGCCTCCAGCACGCTGGGACGGGTGCGGGGATGGGAGGAGGGTGCCGTCTCACCCGCCGCCTTTTTCTGGGCGATGAGCGAGTCGATCACATCGGCGTTTTCGCAGTGGACGCCGGCGATGCCGCCGTACTTTTTCAGCTCCTGCAGGGCAAGGAAAATGTTCTTGTCGCCGATCATCATGGCCGGATAGGTCAGATACATCTTAAAAGAGGATACGCCCTGCTCAAACATCTTCGGGATCTCGCGGATGATGTCCTCGTTCCAGTCGTCGATGGTCATGTGGAAGGCATAGTCGCAGGCGGTTTTGCCGTCGGCCTTTTTGTGCCACAGGTCCAGGCCGTATTGCAGGCTCTCGCCCTTGTTGGGGCAGGCAAAGTCGATGACCATGGTGGTGCCGCCGCGCAGAGCCGCCCTGCCGCCGGAATAAAAATCGTCGGCGGTGGTGGTGTTGCAGACATCCAGGTCAAAGTGGGTGTGGGCGTCGATGAAGCCGGGAAACAGCAGCTTGCCGCTGCAATCGACGACCTTCGCGTCGGGGCTTTCCAGATTCTCGCCGATTTTGACGATCTTTTCGCCGCAGATCAGAAGGTCTGCGACCCGGGAACCGCTGCCTGTTACGATGGTACCGTTTTTCAATAAGGTTTTCATGTGCAACCCCTCCATGTTTTGTTCCGACCCGCCGCGTTCCGGTTTCCGGCGTTGCCGGAGAGGAAAATGGCGATCCGTATAATAACCGCCTGCGGTTATTATACCATATCTGCCGGAAAAATGGAACCGTCTTCCTTGCCCCGGGGGCATTTTTCCCGAAAACAGCCTCCCCTGCCGGAATGCAGATTTCTTCTGATGGCCAACGGCATATACGTCTTATTAATTCTCAAAGAGAGGTTGACATATATAAACCTATATGCTACAATAGGGTTACAGATATAAACCAATCAAAAAGAAGGGTAACGATATGGCAGTTTCGATCACACCGAATGAATGGCACATCATGGAGCTGCTTTGGCAGTCGCCGCTGACATTGATGGAACTGGTGCGGCAGTTGGGGCAGACCGAGGGCTGGGCAAAAAGCACGGTCGCAACGATGGTGCGGCGGATGGAGAGCAAGGGCTTGATCCGCTACAAGGAGAATGGCCGGACGAAAACCTTCTGCGCCGCCGTTGAAAAGGAGGAGGTCATCGCAACGGAGACAAGCTCGCTTTTGCACAGAGCCTACGACGGCAGCATCGGCTTGCTTGTCAGCACGATGGCAAAGCGGAACGACCTGACCCGCGCCGACATCGACGAGCTGTACGCGATCTTGCAGAAAGCGGAGGAGGAAATGAAATGATACAGGTTTTGATCTCTTCAAGCGTTCTGATCCTCGTACTGGCCGCCCTGCGGAAGCTCCTGCGCGGCAAGATCAGTCTGTGGCTGCAATACGGGCTGTGGCTGCTGGTCGCGGTGCGGCTGCTTGTGCCGGTGCAGTTTGGCGCGGCGTCCTTCAGTCTGAGCAACATCACTGAGCGCCCTGAGCAGGCGGTGCAGACCCTGATGCAGCAGCCGGTCGGAAATGCGCAGACGCAGCAGGAAACGCCCGCAGAGCAGCCGGCGCAAGTACAGAAGCAGGACACGCCTGCTCCATCACAAAATGTACCGGCACAAAATTCGCAGGATCGTACACAGGTGCCGGGTGCTGCTGCGCCGCAGACGGAGCAGGCCGCTGTCCAGGAAACGGAAAACGCCGCAGCCGGCGGTGTGACGGTCGGGCAGGTGCTGCAAATCGTCTGGCTGACCGGCATGGGTGTGACCGCGCTTTGGTTCGTCGCGGTGAACGCGTCCTTTCACAGGAAGGCGCTTCGCGGCGCAAAGAAGGCCGTAGTAGAGGGCTGCCCGCTGCCCGTGTATGTGTCGGAGCACATTCCGTCTCCGTGTCTGCTCGGTCTCTTTCGACCGCGGATCCTGCTGACGCCGGAGGCGGCGCAGGATGCGCAGACGATGCGTCATGTGATCACGCATGAGTTGACCCATTACCGCCACGCGGATCACATCTGGGCGCTGGTGCGGGCCGTCTGCCTCTGCATCTACTGGTTTGATCCGCTGGTCTGGTTGGCGGCAAATCTCTCCCTGCGCGATTGTGAGCTTTCCTGCGACGAGGGCGCCATCAAACGTCTCGGTGAGGAGGAACGCCTGCGCTACTGCAAAACCCTCCTCGACATGATCGCTCATGCGGGCAAATCAAGAAATCTGCTGCAAGCCGCCACTACCATGGCAAGCTCGAAAAAACAGGTGAAAGAAAGGATGGGTATGATCGTGAAAAAGCCGAAAAAGCTGCTGCGCGCAGTCATCTGCCTGCTGCTGGTGCTCATCGTCACCGTCGGCTGCACCTTCACAGGCGGAAAAACGAAAGCGTCCGACAAAACCGAGGAAACCACACCGACCCAGCCCACGGAAGCCGAAGAAACCACACCGACACAAGCCCCGGAAGTGACCGAACTCACCGCTCCCACAGAGACCTCGTCCTTTACCCAGCCTTCGGAGCTGGTCATGCCGGAGGACGTGCCGCGCTCTCCCGACGGAAGACCTTATTATACGTACCGATCTTTTTCCAAAAACAATCTTTATGACCCGGAGGAACCGTATTTCTTCGGCTATGTGACCATCACAAACCTGCAAAGCGGCGAGGTAACGCGGACAGGCAAAGGCACGCTGTTTACACCGGGCATTTTTGAGACGGATATGCTCGACTGGGCCAACGCAGTAACGGAGCCGGGTGATCTCTTTGCCGATTCCAAGCTCTGCCTGCGGCTGGCGACCCGTGACGGAAGCTGGTATCTGGAATTCCACGACGGCAAGAATGCCCATTACGTTTATACCTCCGCCGAGGATCTCTATGTCCCCCTTGTCAACGGCGACGTGGATTATCTGGACGGCCCGAGATGGGCGCTGTCCGTACCGGAGAACCACACCTCGGAGGATATTGCGCAGGCCATTACCGAAGAAATGTACCAGGCCTATGACAGTTGGATCCGGTTTGGCGACGTTGAGCCAATCAAGGCAGCAAGCCCTGAGGAAGCCGTCCGGCTCTGGAGCGAGCAGCTTCCGGCGCAGTGGGATTCGCTGAAGGACAGAAGTCTCTCCGGCAGACACGAATTTACGAATTCGCAGGTCTCTGACGTTCAGATAGACGAACGCTATACCACGGACGATGGTGTCGGCTTCACCTATACGCTGCATACGACACCGCTGAACGAGGCATCAAGACATCTCTTTGCAGGTTGGGAAAAGATGCAGGAGGACGGCAGTCTTATCGTAGTATTGACCGAAGAGCTTATTCTGACCTCCGAGGGCTGGATGCCCCGGACGGCGGTAGATGAGTGGAGAGCATTCCAATAAACAGATAGCGCAAGGGGCTGCCGAAAAAGCAGCCCCCTTTTCTTAATCATGAATCTTCTGAAGCACAAGTGCGTAGGGGCGGATATTATCCGCCCGCGTACAGTGAACAGTGAATGGTGAAAAGTGAATAGTGAACAGGTAATGTGTGCGCTCTGCGTACATTTTTTCATTCGTTTGCGAAGCAGACACCTCCGTTATTCACTGTTCACCGTTCACTTTTCACTGTTCACCATTACCAAAAAACGGCATGGCAGAGTCGCCATGCCCTACGGTCTATCAAATGAACATTCCATCGTAGGGGCGGCTATCAGCCGCCCGAATATTACGAGGCTGCTTTCCAACGGGCGGCTGATAGCCGCCCCTACAGATGCAGATGCTTTTTGGTGTCGTAGGGCA
>CAMGRA010000054.1 GCA_946061345.1 uncultured Clostridia bacterium
CTGGCCGATTCCCTCAACATGATCGACCTGAACTGCAAGGCCCTCGTGGCCATGACGGAGCTGACCCTGCCCTACATGAAGCGGGGCGCGAAGATCCTCAATCTGGATTCCCTGTCGGCCTTCCAGCCGGTGCCCTATCTCAACGTCTACGCCTCCACCAAGGCCTTCGTCCTCAGCTACAGCCGCGCCCTGAACCGGGAGCTGCGGCCCCGGGGCATCCGCGTGATGGCGGTCAATCCCGGCTGGGTGCAGACGGAGTTTTTTGACCGCGCCGAGCAGACCAGCGGCGACGCAGTGACCTATTTTAATAAGGTCTACCAGCCGAAGGACGTGATGGCGACGGCCCTGAAACACCTCTACAAGAGCAAACGGGACGTATCCATCCACGGCTTCCCCGTCCGCGCCCAGGTGCGCCTGGTGAAGCTGCTGCCCCACAGCCTGGTGATGAACATCTGGATGCACCAGCAGAAGCACGACAAGCTCCCGCCGGAGGACTGAACTTTTTGAGCTAATGGCTAAGAACTGAGGTGTCTGCTTCGCAGACGAATCCAAAAACTGCGCGCCGGGGTCGCCGCGCCCTACAATGTGCCCTCCGGGCACGGATCAAGAAGGTTTGTTATTCGTTTTTTCGGATATAATGCAGATTCCGTCTTGACATCCCTGATGTGTGGTGTATAATGGGTAAAAATGCAGTGAAACGGATCGCTGCGGGCCGTTTACGATCAAAAAAATACAGAACCGGGAGGAAACTGCAATGGCTCCGGAGAAATATGAGAGAGCAGAAATAAAGATCGTAGAGTTTGAAGTAGAGGATGTCATTGCCACGAGTGGCACAGAAGAAACGATCATTCCACCCTCATCCTCAGACGGCGGTTTTGGCTGGGAGGAAGAGGAAGAAGGATGGTGATACCATCCGGCGGTACCTAAGACGGATGGATCGTATCATGCTTTTTTAAGGCGGGTGACTTTGGTTGCCTGCCTTTTCCCGTAAAAAAGGAGGTGGTTTTCTGGAAGGACTGTACAAAATAGCGGAACATACCGTCCGCGTTCTTTCTATTCATGAAAAGGTCCATGCCATGTGCCGGGACTACAGGGCCGCAGAGGAAGCTCCGGAGATCGTGCTCTCCACTTCTCAGGCCGATATTGACGCGGAGCGGAGGAAAGCGGAGGTGGAGGACCGGCTGGAGGGTATTCCGGTGCGGCGCTTTGCCGATGACTATCTGGAGACGCTGGCCGTCTACCGGAAGCTGACCGACGCGCTGCTGACGGACGATACGATTCTGTTTCACGGCTCCTGTGTCAGTGTGGACGGAGAGGGATACCTGTTCACCGCAAAAAGCGGCACAGGGAAAAGCACCCACACCCGGCTTTGGCGGGAGGCCTTCGGCAGCCGCGCGGTGATGGTCAATGACGACAAGCCGCTGCTGAAGATCCGGGAAAACGGCATTACCGCCTTTGGCACGCCGTGGGACGGGAAGCACCGCCTGAGCAATAATATCTCCGTTCCTCTGAAAGCCATCTGCATACTGGAGCGGGGCGAACAGAATGAGCTCCGAAGGATCGCCCCGAAGGAGGCCTATCCCATGCTTCTCCAGCAGGCCAACCGACCCCGGGATACCCAGCGGATGCTCAAGACATTGCAGCTTCTGGATGTGCTCATCAATGCTGTCGGGCTGTACCGCTTGCGCTGCAACATGGAGCCGGAGGCGGCAAGGATCGCCTTTGAGGGTATGAACAGAAGGGAAGAATGACAGAATGAAGCTGAGACCGGAATTTATCACCCACATGACCGGGAACCAGCAGGTGATGGTCAGCGTCGGCGGCAACGGCTTTCATGGAGTGGTGTACAGCAATAAAACCGCCGCAGAGATCATCGACCTGCTGAAGCAGGAAGTGACCAGAGAGCAACTGATCCGGGAAATGGGGAAGAAATATGATGCGCCGGAGGCTGTGATCTCCGACGATGTGGATCATGTGCTCGGGGCGCTGAGAAAAATCGGTGCGCTGGAGGAGTAACCCCGGGAGGTGTAAGCGCGAAGAACGCGAAACGCACGCTTGGGTGCGGAGCTGAGCGGGCAGCATAAAACGGAACAGGCGGTCAGTGGATGACTGACCGCCTGTTCCGTTTGCTGTTTTATACTTTTAATCTCTCCGGCAGGGACTCGTCGGGGGTGACGTAGACCGTTCGGTAGCGGTCATAGACCACCATGCCGGGCTTGGCACCGTTGGGCTTGCGCAAAAACCGCACCGGCGTCACGTCCACCGGCAGATTCTGCCCCTGTTTTGCCTCGGAATAGTAGGCCGCCAGCATGGCTGCCTCCGTCACCGTGGCGTCGGGCACCTCCGCGCCGCCGCACTCGATGATGACATGGGCACCGTGGGCTCTTTGAATATGAAGCCAAATGTCGTTTTTGTGAGCACTTCTGAGCGATAATTGATCGTTCTGCCGGTTGTTCTTGCCAACAAAAATCGGGAAACCATCGGAAGAACGGAATTCCAGAGGCTTGGAGGGGGCTTGCCGTATTTGTCTCTTTTTTTGCCGGTCTGCGGCGCGGAGATACCCGCCGTCTTCCAGTTCCACTCGTATTTCACTCAAATCCCGCTCATTTTCCGCTCGATCCAGTTCCTCTAAGATGCCCGCGAAATACTGCGTCTCGATCTCGCCCGCAGAGATCTGTTCCGTCAGGACCTTTTCCGCGTGCTTGGCCTTGGCGTAGTCCTTATAAAATTTCGCTGCGTTCTGCTGGGGAGAGAGGTTGGGCTTCAGCGGGATCTCAATTTCGCCCATTTCCGCATCGTAGAAGTCCACGGCCCGCAGCTGGGTCTGGCCACGCTGGATCGCGTGGAGGTTGGCCGTGACGATGTCGCCCATGCGGCGCAGACGCTCCCGGTCCAGGGTCGCCTCCCGCTCCTTTTTCTGCGCCGCCAGCTTGCGCAGCGTCCGCTCATAGAGAGTGGTGACGCTTTTGCGCAGGGTCTGGGAGCGCTGGCGCATCCGTTCGTTCCGGTCGCGCTGGGTGTAAAATTCGTCCAGCAGGGCGGAAAAGCTCTCGCACCGCCGCGACGTCATATAGTCGCCGTACTGTGCAATGGGCCGGTAGGAAAAATCCTTGGCGGCACCGTCGCGCAGGAGCAGCACCGGCTGCTTTTCCCCGGTCATGGCCAGCTCCCGTGCCAAAAACCGCGCCAGCTCCGGCCTTGAGAGAGTCAGAATATCCGCCTCCACCTCGCCGCAGAAGCAGTAGGAAAGCTCCCGGGAGATCAGCGGCGAAAGGCCGGCAAAGGTATCCAGCAGCCAGGCATCCAGCCGCTTGGGGCTGTCCACAGCCTCTAAAAGGGACAATAATTCCGCCTCACTTGTCTGCCGGGGGATGCGCTTGTCCTGCTTGGGCGGCTCCCGGTAGAAAAGTCCAGGAAGGACCTGTCGTGCCTCGGACATCTCAAAATCCACCCGGCGCATACAGTCGATGATACGCCCGTCGCCGTTGGTCAGAATCAGGTTGGAATTGCGGCCCATCAGCTCTAAGATCAGATGCTTTTGGCAGGGGATGCCCATTTCGTCGGTGCAGTCCAGGACCAGGTCCAGCTTCCGCTCCGCCTCCGGCTGTGTAAGACCGGCGATCCGTCCGCCGGACAGATGCTTGCGCAGGAGCATACAGAACATGGGCGGCTGAGCAGGATTTTCAAAGGAGGCCCGGGTCAGATGGATGCGCGGACGGCTGCCGTTGGCAGACAGCAGCAGTTTCCCCTTGCTGCGCAGGTGCAGCAGCACCGTGTCGCGTGCGGGCTGCTGGATCTTGTCGATCCGCTCGCCGGTCAGAACCGGCGTCAATTCCTCCACCACCGCGCTCAAAAAAACAGCGTCAAACGGCATGGTGTCCCTCCGTTCGGTAAGCCGGGAGCTGGGCCGTCACCGCGTCGAACAGCTCTGCCGCACGCTCCCGCCGTCCCAGCAGGTACAGCGCGCCGAACAGCGCCTCCACCCCCGTGGCCCGGGAGTATTCGCCGGGTGTGGCGTTTTTGGGGATGCCGTGGGGGTGGGCATTGCGGCCCCGGCGGTAATAGGCCGTCTCCTCCTCCGTCAAAAGGGGCAGGAGCTTCTCGGCAAAGGCCGCCTGGGCAGGTGCGCAGACCCGCGCTACCGTTTCCCGGTGGAGGCGGTGGTTGGTGCAGCCGCCGTCCAGGCACAGCCGGGTGCGCACCAGCAGTTCAAACACCGCGTCGCCCATGTGGGCCAGCGCCAGCGCCGACATGGCTTTGACCGCGTTTTTGCTCATATTGGGTTGAAACAGATCTTGCATAACGTTCTCCTGATGCTGATAGAAAAATTCCGGGGCAGTGCGGGAAATACCTCCCAATCTGCTTTCACACCTGTGCCAGCAGGCGGAAAGCACCGTACATACCGGCATCGTTGCCCAGGGTGGCCAGGGAGAATTCGGTGCCCTTGCAGGCGTGGAACATATGAAGCTTGAAGTGCCGCTCCACGCCCTCGAGGAGATAAGCCCCTGCCTTTGACACGCCGCCGCCGAGGATGATGCGCTCCGGGTCGGCCACACAGCAGGCGGAGGCCAGCGCCTCGCCCAGGTAGTCAAACACCAGTTCCAGGGTGTCCACGGCAAAGGCGTCGCCGCTCTTGGCCGCGTCAAAGACATCCTTGCAGGTGAGGGGAGACTTCTCCCGCAGAACGCTTGGCGTATCACCGGTGGCCAGACGCTCCTTCGTCACGCGGACGATGCCGTTGGCCGAGGCGTACTGCTCCACACAGCCCCGCTTGCCGCAGGTGCAGGGAGCCTTGTCCGGGGCGGAGACGGTGATGTGGCCGATTTCGCCGCCGACACCGTGGGCGCCGCCCAGCAGCCGTCCGTCAATGATGACGCCGCCGCCGACGCCGGTGCCCAAAGTAATAAAAATCGCGCTGCGGCAGCCTATGCCGCCGCCCTTCCAGAATTCGCCCAGGGCGGCACAGTTGGCGTCGTTGCCAGCTTTGACGCGCAGGCCGGTCAGACGGCCCAAGGTCTCATGGAGATTGAAAACGCCCCAGTTGAGATTGACACAGCGGTTGACCAGGCCGTCGTCGCTGACAGGCCCCGGCACCCCAATGCCCACGCCGGTGACGTCGGCTTTTCCGATGCCCTTTTCCTCCAGCATCTGGCCGATGGCCGCCGCGATATCCGGCAGGATCGCCTCACCGCCGTTTTCCGTGCGGGTGGGGAGCTCCCGCCGCTCCAAAAGTACGCCCGTTTCGTCAAACAGGCCCAGCTTTACCGTAGTTCCGCCCACATCCGCGCCGAAACCGTATTTCATATGCGGTCCCTCCTTTTTGATTTCCATTATACACGCTTTGCATACAGATTTCCACCCAAACTTTTTTTCACATGGGCTTGTGTTTTCGGCGATTTTGATGTAACATAAAAACAGGAAAAAATTGAAAAGAGGAGCGGTCCCTTATGATAAAACTTGACATTTCCAACGTATGGGGCGAATTGTCCCTGCCCGATCTGCTCGCCACGGAGCAGGAGGTCTTCAACGCCCACAAGATCCTGGCCGAGGGAAAAGGCCCCGGCAACGATTTCCTCGGCTGGCTGAAGCTGCCCACCTTTGAGGAGACGGAGGAACTGCGCCGGATCCGCCGCGCAGCCCAGCGTATCCGTTCCGATTCCCAGGTCTTTGTCGTCGTCGGCATCGGCGGCTCCTATCTGGGACCCCGCGCCGCCATTGAGCTGGTCAAAGGCCAGAACCACAATCTGCGGGGCACCGATCCGCAGGTCTTCTTCGCGGGCAACAACCTCTCCACCCGCGCCTGGCAGGAGCTTTGCGCGCTTCTGGAGGGCAAGGACTTCTCCATCAACATCATCTCCAAATCCGGCACCACCACCGAGCCTGCCATTGCCACCCGCGCCCTGCGCTGGATGCTGGAGCGCAAGTACGGCGCGGAAAAGGCGAAGAAGCGTATCTACGTCACCACCGATCCTGCCAAGGGCGCTCTGCGGCAGATGGCCACGGAGGAGGGCTATGAGACCTTCATCATCCCGCCGGATGTGGGCGGCCGCTACAGCGTCCTCACCGCCGTCGGCCTGCT
>CAMGRA010000055.1 GCA_946061345.1 uncultured Clostridia bacterium
AAATCTCTCCCCCAGTCTTTTTGCTGCGCAAAAATCCAGCCCCCTCGTCAGAGGGAGCCTGGGATGTGTGCATAACCGCATCTGCGGTGGTAGGGCTCTTCATGCAAACGAATGAAAAGCCGATGAGCCTATAGGCTCGGCCGAGGGCATGCCCTAAGGGGGCTGGTGCATACCACCGGTACGGCCGGTGGTTATGATTTCGTTTACGGCAGAAGCTCGCCCTCTACGCCGTCAGACCGCAGGGCGGTGATGCGCACCTGCTTTACTACATTATGTAAACTATTGCCACGGGCGTAGACCTTGACGTAGTTTTTGGCGTGGCCTGTGAAGAAGCCGTCCTCCGCCTGCTCAAAGAGTACCTCCTGTACAGAGCCAAGGAGGGCCGTGTCATACTGCCGCCGCAGCTCCTCCGCCACGGAAGAGGCTCTGGCGGCACGTTCTGCTTTCACTGCCTTGGGAACCTGATTGGGCATGGCGTCGGCGGGTGTCCCCGGACGGCGGGAGTAGGGGAAGACGTGCATGGCGGCAAAGCCGCATTCCCGCGCAAAGGCCAGGGATTCCTCCAGCTCCGCCTCTGTTTCGCCGGGGAAGCCAACGATGAGGTCCGTGGTCACGGCGCAGCCGGGAAACCACTGGCGAAGCAGCCGGACGCTTTGCAGATAGCGGGCCGTGTCGTATTTCCGGCGCATCCGCTGCAAAACGGTATCGCTGCCGCTTTGCAGGCTCAGATGAAATTGGGGGCAGAGATTGTCAAAGGCCGACAGCCGCCGGCAAAAGTCCCCGTCCACGACCCGGGGCTCCAGGGAGCCGAGGCGGACGCGCATGGTCCCGGCGGCGGCGCAGATGGCCTCCGCCAGATCGGAAAAGCTGCTGCCGTCCTTCAAGTCCCAGCCCCAGGAGGCGATCTCGATGCCCGTTACCACCATTTCCCGGTAGCCGGCCTCCACCAGCACCCTGGTCTGGGCAACGGCCCGGTCGAGGGGCTCGGAGCGCACGGGGCCGCGGGCGTAGGGGATGATGCAGTAGGTGCAGAAATTGTTGCAGCCGTCCTGAACCTTCAGCATGGCGCGGGTACGTTCCCGCATCCCGCCGGCAGGCAGACATTCAAAGGTCCGGCGCTGCAGGGCGTTGTCAACGGCGACGTCCTGACGGCACACGCCGCCTGCCTCCTTTTCCCGCCAGAGAGCCAGCAGACGCTGCAGAAATTCCTCCCGCCCGCCGCTGCCGGAGATCACATCGGCGCCGGTCTTGGCGGCCTCCTCCGGGCTGATCTGGGAGTAGCAGCCGCACACACCCAGCAGGGCGTCGGGATGTTCGCGGCGCAGACGGTGCAGAAGAGTGCGGTTTTTACGGTCGGCAACGGCGGTAACGGTGCAGGTGTTGACGATGAGAACATCGCTGTCGGCCTCCGCGGACGGCTCGTGGCCCAGACCGACGAGCTGCTGCTCCATGGCCTGCGTTTCATACTGGTTGACCTTGCAGCCCAGGGTAAAACAGTGAAATTTCATAAGATTCTCCAAAAACTCCGCAGAGCAGAGGGATTAAAAATGTTTTACAAAAAATTACTTGATTTTTTGTGCAAACAGACAGTATAATGAAACTCGCGTGGACAAACCGGATCGTTGACGTCCGATGACCCCTTTATTTTAGCAAGTTTCCATGCAAATGTACAGACTGTTTTTTGGAGGAATCCCCATGACCGTTCGATTTGCCTCTCTCAGCGATGTGAGAGAATTCGTAGGCCTTGCTACCCTGCAGCCCTATGAGATCCAGGTGCGCGACGGCGACCGCAGTGTGGATGCCAAGTGCTTTATGGAGATGTTCACCCTGGATTTCACGGCACCTCTGGAAGTGGAGGTCAGCGGCGAGGAAAACGAGAGCGCCTTTGCCATTGCCGCAAAAAAGTTCTTAGTATGAACCGTGCTTTCCCTGAAAAATAGAAATACACCGAAGGGAGAGTGCCTTTCTTCGGTGATGAAACAAGCATAATCTTCCCCCTGCGCCTCATACGCTTGTACTGCGAATGAAGCGGAGGGGGATTCTTTATCATGAAAAAGCTCATTTCCATACTTTTGTCGGCGGTGCTGCTGCTGTGTGTGCTGCCGGCGGTGCGGGCGGAGGGCCTGGACGTTCCCGCGCCCTCGGCGATCCTGATGGACGCGGCGACGGGAACGGTGCTCTATGAGAAAAACGCGGATGAAAAGCTGCCGCCGGCTTCGGTGACGAAGATCATGACGCTGCTGCTGGTCATGGAGGCCCTGGATAGCGGGCGTATCGGCTGGGACGACATGGTGACCGCCTCAGAGGCCGCTGCGGCCAAGGGCGGCAGCCAGGTCTATCTGGAGGTGGGCGAGCAGATGAGCATGGACGAGATGCTCAAAAGCGTGGTGGTCAGCTCCGCCAACGACTGCGCCACGGCGCTGGCGGAGCATGTGGCAGGCAGTGAGGCGGCCTTTGTGGAGAAAATGAACGCCCGCGCGGCGGAGCTGGGCATGGAAAACACCCATTTTGTCAACTGCACGGGCCTGGACGACGGGGAGAATGCGTCGGAGCATCTGACGACGGCGCGGGATATCGCCATCATGTCCCGGGAGCTTCTGACCCATGAGGAGATCAAAAAATATACCACCATCTGGATGGACACGGTGAGAAACGGCCAGTTCGGCCTGTCCAACACCAACAAGCTGGTGCGCTTTTACGAGGGCACTACGGGCCTGAAAACCGGCTACACCTCCACCGCCGGACACTGCCTGTCTGCCAGCGCCGAGCGTGACGGCATGGAGCTCATCGCCGTGGTACTCCACTGTGAAAGCTCCACGGACCGCTTCCGTTCGGCCAAGGCCCTGCTGGATTACGGCTTTGCCAACTACGCCCTGGCGGACACCCAGCCGGAGGAACCGCTGCAGCCGGTCCGGGTGATCCTGGGGGAGGAATCGACCCTGACGCCGGTGCTGCAGCAGACGGCGCCCATCCTCATCGAGAAAGGGGAGCTTGCGGGCGTCACCAGGACCGTGACGCTCTGCCAGGAGGTGGAGGCGCCGGTGGAGGCCGGACAGCAGCTGGGGACGCTGACCCTGTCCACCTCCACCCGCACTCTGGCGGAGATCCCCATTATCGCGCCTCAGAGCGTCGAAAAGCTGACCCTCTGGGAACTGGCAGCCCGCCTCCTCAAGCGCGCCTGCATGGGAAGCTGAACAAAAACGCGCCGCAAAACGGAAGTCCTCCGTTCTGCGGCGCGTTTTCACTATAGTTTAGTTACAGTCCCAGCATGGCTGCGGTACGGGCCATGACGGCGTCGTAGGTCGGACCCAGGCGGCGTTTCATCTGCAAAAATTCCGTGTAGCCGGTGGAAACGCCGTGAATGTCGCTGCCCAGGGCCACGGTCTGCACGCTCTCGGCGCGGTGCAGCGCCGCTTTCCTCGAACGCAGACGGCAGAAGGGCGCGGCGTTGACCTGGGCAAGGAAGCCCAGCTCCAGCAGAAAATCCACGGTCCCGGGGGCGTAGCGGTCCACATGGGCCAGGACGACGGTGAGCTTTCGCTCATAGAGCAGGGCGTCCAGGGTCTGCTCATAGGCGCGGACGGAAAAATCCCGCGGCAGCTCCAGCAGCAGCACCCGTGTGCCTTCCACACAGAGCTGCTCCAGGTCTGTCATGCGGTCCAGACCGCGGCAGAGCTGAACCTCCGCACCGATCCTGAGTTGGGGCGCGTCCGCGGGAAGTGCTTCCCTCAGGCACGCCCAGGTTTCGGCGCGGCGCTCGAGAAAGGCCCAGGGGGACTCAAGGTGCGGGTAAAAATGGGGCGTAGCGATGAGCAGGTCGATCCCCGCCTCCCGCGCCAGAGCAACCTGCCGCAGGGAAGTGGCAAGGCCGTCGCTGCCATGGTCGGCGCCCGGCAGAATGTGGGCGTGAAAGTCGATCTGCAGCATTTCAGTCGTCGCGCTTCTTCCGGGCTTCCGGGATGCTCTCACCGTAATACTTGTATCTGCCGTAGCGGTAGTAGCGGGTGTAATGGGAGCTGTAGTGGGCCTCGCCGCGGCTCTCCGGATCGTTGAGGATCGCGCCGACGATGCTGCCGTTCATCTCCTCAAGCTGATGAATGGCATCGGACAGTTCGCGGACGTGTGTCTTGCCGCTTTGAACGACAAGGACATATCCTGTGATCTTGCCGGCGATGACGGTAGCGTCGGTGACGATGTTCACCGGCGGCGTATCGATGATCACATAGTCAAAATACTGCCGCACATAATCCAGCAGCATATCCATCTGCCGGGAGCCCAGCAGCTCAGCGGGGTTGGGCGGAACCTGACCGGCGGTGAGGATGGAGAGATTGCCGTTGTCCGTGGCGCGCAGCTTGATCTCGCTGCTCAGTCCGGCCAGGATCTCACTGAGGCCGTTGCGGCACTCGGTGTTGAAATAGCGGTGGACTGAGGGCTTGCGCATATCGCCGTCGATGAGAAGGACCCGCTGATCGGCCATGGCGATGGAAAGGGCCAGGGAGACAGCGGTGGTGGTTTTGCCGTCGCCGGCCATGGGACTGCTAACGGCGAAAACCGGGCATTTTTCACCCTTGCCGGTGAAAATCAGCTTGGTGCGGATGGAATTATAGGCCTCCTTGATGGCAAAGGGGCTCCTGACGCTTAGCATCGGATGTTCGGCATGGCTGTGCGCGGCGCGCTTGGACTGCTTTTTCGGAAACAGACGCATCCTTCCTCACCTCTCTTTCCGCTTGTTGCCGGCCTTGGCGGGACCGGTCATGGAGGGAACCGTGCCCAAAACGGGGAGCTTGAAGGAACGCTCCAGATCCTCCTCGCGCCATATGGTGGTGTCCAGCAGGGCGATAAGGATCACGACGGCGCAGGAGAGCAGAAGCCCCAGGATAAAGCCTGTGGAGACATATTTGCCAATGTCGGGGGAATAGGGCGCGGTCGGCACCTCGGCACGGTCCACGGCGACCATTTCACCGCCCCGGGCAATGGAATTCAGGGTGTCGGGTGCCACTTCCGCCAGTGTGTTGGCGATGACTGCGGCAAGCTGAGGATCGGAGTTTTGGACGGTTACATTGATGATCTGAGTGCTGCTGACATTGCTGGCGCTGATCATGCCCGCCAGCTCCTTGACGGAAACGGCGCCGTCCATGGAAGTGCTGACCGCCTCCAGGACGGGCTGGCTGGTGAGCAGGATCTCGTAGGTGTAGGCAATGCGGGCGTCGGCCGCCATCTGGGTGCTGGTCACCTCGTCGGAGGTGCGCTGATTGGCAAAAACGCAGAGAGAGACCGTCGTGGAATACATGGGCGTGATGAAGAACTGGGCGTAAGCCAAGGCTCCGACAGTAAAGAGAAAGGTGGTCAGGCAGATCCAGACCAGATACCGCTTCAGGGCCAGAAAAATGTCCTGCAGGGTGATTTCAACTTTGCTCAAAATGCCTCACTCCTTTATATATGAGCGCATATCAATTTATTTTATCATATCATCCAACCGAAAAAAAAGCAACCTAAATTCTGACCTTCATGCAGAATCCAAATGGCGCCGATAAGCCCGAAACCCCTGATGCACTGCGAAAAACCCCTCTTTGAGGCTTGAAAAATATTCCGGCTTGTGCTATAGTGTAGCCGTAAAAATTTGGGCTGCCGGCTGTAAAGCAGGAGGAAAAAGCCCTACACAATAGGAGGAACAAGATTATGTCAACCAATAAGCCCCTGGTCGGCGCCGCTATCATCGGTCAGTCCGGCGGACCCTCCGCCGTCATCAACGCCAGCGCTTACGGCGTCATCAAAACCGCTCTGGAGAGCGACTGCATCACCAAGGTTTACGGCGCGCATCACGGCATCATGGGTGTCCTCAACGATCGCCTGATGATCATGGACGAGGAAGATCCCGCTGAGCTGGAACTGCTGCTGCACACCCCGTCCTCCGCACTGGGCTCCTGCCGCTACAAGATCGCCGACCCTGAGACCGACGACACCGATTTCAAGCGCATCCTGGAGATCTTCCAAAAATATAACGTCCGTTATTTCTTCTACAACGGCGGCAACGACTCCATGGACACCTGCAACAAGATCAGCCGCT
>CAMGRA010000056.1 GCA_946061345.1 uncultured Clostridia bacterium
AGGTCATCACCTGCCGTCCCGCCGACCTGCTGGAGCCGGAGCTGGACAAGTACCGTGAGGAAGCCAAGGACATCGCCCGCTGTGAGGAAGACGTCCTCTCCTACGCTCTGTTCCCCCAGGTCGCCCGGAAGTTTATGGAGGCCAGGAACAATCCCAAGTCCGCCGAAGCACCCGCACCTGCGGCACCCGCCGCAAAGCCCGCCGACCCCAACGCCGTTCGCGAGCTTTATGTCGAGGACCTCGGCCTGTAATACGATCATAAAAAAACCGCTCTCCGGGAGTTTCCGGAGAGCGGTTTTTTTCGGTTCTTTCCAGGGGTTCCTCGAAATACGGAACGCTCTGCTTGGCGCGCTCCTGGTCAATACGTCGGACGCAATCAAGAAGGTTGTATCTACGGCTGTGCAACCGGCTCACGGTGCTTTTGGACTGTAGAAATGGTCACTATGGACAGGTGCGGAAAAGAGCCGCCTTTTCTGTTGTGCGAATTGCCCAAGTTGGCCGAGTGCGATTTGTCGAATCCTCCAAAGTTTTCCGTGACCTATTGACAAGTGAAAAAAAGTAGCATATTTTGAAATTGTAAGAGAAAGAAAGCGTTTACATTTTATGAGAGCGGTTATTGAGAGATGAAGCAAGAAGCCAATATTTATGAGATCGCAAAAGAGGCTGGCGTCTCGATCGCGACTGTTTCTCGTGTGATAAATCACTCCTCAGCGGTCAGCGAGAAAAACAAACGACGTGTCCTCGCGGCAGTGGAAAAGCTGAATTATGTCCCCAATAATGCCGCGCGCAGTCTCAGCACCTCGACCTCGACTTCCGTTGGCGTTGTGATCCCTGATATCAGCAATCCCTTTTTTTCACAGCTTCTGCAAGGCATTACGCTTGCGTCGGATGAAATGGGGTTGAATATTTTCCTTTTTGGAACCAACGAGAATTCCGAAAGAGAGCATAAGGTTTTGGACTCTATGCGGGAGCATAGACTGCGCGGTGTCATCATCACACCGGTTTCCGCGGAAGACGGAGAGACCCTCAGGCGGCTGCACAATTTTGAGGCTCGGGGCATTCCCGTTGTTCTTCTTGACCGCGAGGTTGACAGTACCGCCTTTGATCGCGTCGTTACAGCTGATGACGAGGGTGTATTTCTTGCGGTCAATGAACTCATTCGGATCGGACACCGCAGGATCGCCATTATCACCGGTCCCGAAGCATCAAGGCCCGGTCGTGAACGCTTGCGAGGATACTGCCGTTCGATGGAGGCGCATGGCCTTCCGCTGCGTGATGAGTATATTCGGAAGGGTAACTTCATGGTGCAATGCGCCTACGAGCAGGCACTTGTCCTGTGTTCCCTGCCGGAACCGCCCACGGCAATCTTCTCCTCCAACAACATGACGACCTATGGTTGTCTGAAAGCGTTCGGTGAATTGGGGCTGCGCATCGGCGAGGACATCGCACTGGTCGGTTTTGACGATATTGAGGAGCTGCGCTGGCTGAATTACAATCTATCGGTCGTCAGCCGCGATGTCCCCAAGATGGGCGAACAGGCAATGCGCCATTTGATGCGTCGCCTGGAAAATGAAATAAGGCCGGAGCACGGAACGCGCACCTGCTTGCCGACAGAATTGATTTTGCGCGGTTCAGAATGTCTTCCGAAGAAAAAGACACTGTAAAAAAGTGAGGCAACGAGTCATAAAACGGATCATTACCCTTTCGACCGGTTGCCTTTCTTTTCAAAAAATTTTGTAAGCCCTTACACAGTCTGTAAATACACAAAAAATGGTTGGATTTGTCAACCCATTCGGACTTGATTGGAGGAGCGAGAATTGATGAAGAAAGTAACGGTATTTGGCAGTTTTGTTGTTGATTTGATGGGAAGAACGCCGCACCTTCCGGTTCCAGGGGAAACCGTGAAGGGCAGCTTCTTTAAACAAGGCGCCGGCGGCAAAGGCTTTAATCAGGGGATTGCCGCGCATAAGTCCGGCGCCAATGTTATTATGATTACAAAACTCGGCAGAGACTCCATGGCGGAAGTTGCGCTGAGCGCAATGGATGCGGTAAGCCTCTCCAAGGACTATCTTTTCTATAACGATGAGGTAGCAACCGGGATCGCGCTGATTCTGGTCGACGAAAATACCAGTCAGAATGAGATCGTCATCGTCCCCGGTGCCTGCAGCACCATTACGGACGCGGACATTGCCAGCGTGGAAGCACAGATCAAGGATTCCGACTACGTTCTGCTCCAACTGGAGGTCAATCAGGACGCAAACGAAAAGGTCGCAAGAATCGCAAAGGAAAACGGCGTACGCGTGATCATCAACACCGCCCCCTACCAGCCGGTCACAGATGAGTTCCTGAGGGGCGCTTACCTTGTCACTCCCAACGAGGTCGAGGCTGAAGAGCTGACGGGCGTACCCGTCAATGACCTGGAAAGCGCAAACAGGGCCGCTCAGGTTTTCTTTGAGAAAGGCGTACAGAACGTGCTCATCACCCTCGGCAGCCGCGGTGTCTATGTCAATTCCAACGGCAGAGCGGAGATCATCCCCGCCTTCCGCGTCAAGGCGATCGATACCACCGGTGCCGGCGACGCGTTCAACGGAGGTCTGCTGACGGCGCTCTCTGAAGGCAAAGACCTCTGGGAAGCTGCAAGATTTGCAAACGCTTTGGCGGCGCTGTCAGTCCAGAAGCTGGGCACGACACCTTCCATGCCGACCAGAGCAGAGATTGACGCCTTCCTCGCAGCGCACGCCGAATGACCTGCTGCGGCAAAAACCGCGGCGAAAGAACCACGATGGGTACCCACCGTTCATCACTTCAGGGGAATGATGAACGGTTTGAATTGGATATCAATTTTTTGAAGGAGGAAGAAATATGCTTAGAGGAATACCCGATATTATCGGCTCGGATCTGCTGAAGGCGCTTGCCGATACCGGACACGGTGATCTGATCGTCATTGCCGACCATTTCTATCCGCCTGTGACCAAATCCCCGAATGCCATCAGCATTCAGGCAAAAGGCAACACCGCCGCTGAGATGGTAGACGCGATCCTTCAGCTTGTTCCGCTGGATGTGGACTACGTTGAGCATCCCATTGAGTACATGGTGCCCGATGCGGATTCCGGCGTTGTTCTCAAAGAAAACAAGGTTTGGGATGACACCGTTGCCGCCGTAGTGAAGAATGGGTACGATGCAAAGTGTGTTGGCCAGATTGAACGCACAAAATTCTATGAAAAGGCAAAAAACGCTTATGTAACGGTTTGTACCAGTGAACGCCTGCCATACGGCTGCATTATCCTGCAGAAGGGCGTTATGTGATCCCGGAGCGCGGCTCCGCATACTTACGGATGTCTTTGCACATCGCAAATCAAATATTGGAACTTAGGAGGAAAAACAATGAAAAAGGTACTCGCATTGATCCTGGCCCTCGTCATGGTCGCCGCCCTGTTCGCAGGCTGCGCTGGCAGCGAGGACAAGCCCGCCGCTGACAACAACGACGGTGAAAAGACCTACAAGATCATCTATGTCACCCCGTCCACCGCATCCGACTTCTGGTCTCAGGTCGAGACCGGCATCATGCAGGCAACCAAGGACTACGAAGAGAAGCTCGGCATCAAGATCGACTACTCCTCCATGGGCCCCGCACAGGAAGCTGACGCAGAAGGCTATGTCAAGGCTTTTGAGAACGCCATTGCTGCAAAGCCCGACGCCATCCTCACCGCGACCCTGAACATCGACCCCACCGTTCCCAAGGCAAAGGAAGCACATGACGCAGGCATCGTCCTGAACTTCGTCAACTGCGGTCTCGGCAACGGCAATGACGGTGCCTATGCCGAATACTACAACGAGTTCTACTACTGCTCCAACACCACCATCGGCGAGATGGCCGGCGAGGCCTTCCTTGCCGCCATGGAGTCCGAGGGTCTGTCCACTGACAAGGGCGTCATCGGTATGCAGATGAACATGGAGAATGCTGCTCTTGACTTCAGAATGCAGGGCTTCGCGGATTACATTGCTGCAAAGGCTCCCGGTCTGACCCTGACCGACATCCAGTACAACGGCAACGACTCCGCCGACGCTCAGGCTGACGCAGAAGGCACCATCTCCGCTCACGGCTCCGACCTCATCGGCATCTACGCCGGCAACAATGTCACCTGCGACGGTGTCTGCGCCGCTCTGCGTAACGCTGACATGAAGGAAGGCGTTGTCTCCGTCGGTGTTGACTCCGACGACATCGAGATCGCCGCACTGCGTGACGGCTATCTGTCCGCCATCATCGTGCAGGACGCTTTCACCCAGGGCTACAAGACCATGGAGAACGCCATTCTGACCCTCACCCAGGGCAAGAACCCCGAGGCTGAGCAGCAGGTCAACATCCCGCCTGTCATCGTCACTGCCGAGAACATCGACAGCGAAGAGATCCAGTTCATGATGTCTCCGTACGTCAAGTAATTATCGTCTATTTTTCCTATTGAACCAAACCACAGAGGTCGTTGCGGTCAGCCATGGCCGCAACGACCCCGTCAAAAGAGAATGAGGGTGTAGCAATGCAGGATACCATCTTAAAAATAGAACACGTCAGCAAGTTCTATCCCGGCGTTACCGCGCTGAATGATGTGAGCTTCACTTTGAATAAGGGCGAGGTTCGTGCATTGGTCGGAGAAAACGGTGCCGGTAAATCGACTCTGATCAAGTGCATCATGGGTGTCGAGAGACCAAATCAGGGCAAGATCAGCATGAATTACAACGGCGAATGGGTCGTGAACGCCAATGCCGTTGAAGCGCAGGCGCACGGTGTTTTTGCAAACTACCAGCACGTCAACATCGCACCTGATCTCAGCATCGCTGAGAACTATTTCCTCGGTCGCCAGCCTAAAAACGCTTTGGGCATGGTCGATTGGAAGAAAATGGAGAGAGACAGCAAAAAAATCATAGATAAGTTTGAAATGGGTGTAGACCCCCGCGCTAAGATCCGTGAGCTGCCCATCGCAATGCAGGCGATGGTCACGATCAGCAAAATATCTGTAAACGAAGATATCCGTATCGTTATCTTCGACGAGCCGACGGCTCTTCTGGAAAACGAAAAGGTTGATATACTGTTCCGCTTTATCGCGGAGCTGAAAGCCAGTGGCGTCAGCGTCATCTACATCTCCCACCGTCTGGAGGAGATCATGCAGATCTGCGACAGCGTCACCATTCTCAAGGACGGCACCTATGTTGACACACTGCCCATTGGTGAAGTCACAAAGGACTCGCTGATACAAAAAATGGTCGGCCGTCCTGCCACCGATATTTATAACATTTCGCATTTCGCACCGGGCGAGGAATTGCTCCGTGTGGAGAATTTCACCGACACCAAGCATTTTAAGAACATCAATTTCAAGCTGCATCAGGGTGAGATCTTAGGCTTCTTTGGGCTGGTCGGCGCCGGCAGAAGCGAGATCATGCGCGCGCTGACCGGCGTGGATAAGCGTCTGACCGGCGATGTTTATCTGCGCGGCAAGAAGGCAAACATCAAGAATCCCACGGATGCCCTGCACAGCGGCATCGGCTTCCTGACCGAAGACCGCCGTGCGGACGGCTGCGCGCTGAAATTGGATATTAAGACCAATGTCAACATGAGTTCGTATGACATGATCAGCACCGGCGGTTTTGTAAATCTGCGCAAGGAAACCAAGCGCGCGCAGGAGTATTCCAAAAATGTGAATGTCAAAACACCTTCTATCTCTCAGCTTGTCGGCAATCTCTCCGGCGGCAACCAGCAGAAGGTGGTTATCGCAAAGCTGCTCTGCCGCGATCCCGAGATTCTGATCTTTGACGAACCGACCGTCGGTATTGACGTCGGCGCGAAGCAGGAAATCTTTAAGCTGATCGAGGGCTTAACGGCGCAGGGACGCGGCGTGATCCTGATTTCGTCTTATTTGCCTGAGGTTATGGGCTTGTCTGACCGCCTGATCGTGATGGCGCAGGGCAAGATCACCGCAGAGTATGATAAGGAAGCACTGAAAACCCTCACCGAAGAGGATGT
>CAMGRA010000057.1 GCA_946061345.1 uncultured Clostridia bacterium
GGAGGTCAAAATGTCCCAATTTTTGAAGAAAACCCTCTTGATTACCGGAGGAACCGGCTCTTTTGGAAACGCGGTGCTGGACCGCTTTCTGACGACGGATATCGGCGAGATCCGTATTCTTTCCCGTGACGAGAAGAAGCAGGACGATATGCGCCATGAATATCAGGTGTATTACCCCCAGTGCTCTGAAAAGATCAAATTCTATATCGGCGATGTGCGGGACTACCGCTCCATCGTCGACGCCTTTCGCGGGGTGGACTATGTTTTCCACGCGGCGGCGCTGAAACAGGTGCCCTCCTGCGAGTTTTACCCCATGGAAGCGGTCAAGACCAATATTCTCGGCTCGGATAACGTGATCTCCGCCTGTGTGGAGAATCACGTGAAAAAGGCGATCTTCCTGTCCACTGACAAGGCGGCCTATCCCATCAATGCCATGGGAATGACGAAAGCGGTCATGGAAAAAAATGTCATTGCCCGTTCGCGGCAGATGCTTCCCGGAGACCCGGTGCTTTGCCTGACCCGCTACGGCAACGTCATGGCCTCCCGCGGCTCGGTGATCCCGCTGTTTTGCCAGCAGATCGAGGAGGGAAAGCAGCTCAGCGTCACCAATCCCGCCATGACCCGCTTTATGATGACGCTGAACGACGCGGTGGATCTGGTGCTTTACGCCTTCACCAACGGGCGGCAGGGGGACCTCTTTGTCCAGAAAGCCCCGGCTGCCACCATTGAGACCCTCGCACGGGCCATTCTGGAGTTGAAAGGCTCCGACATCGGCATGACCTGCATCGGAACCCGCCACGGAGAAAAGCTCTACGAGGTGTTGGTGACGGCGGAGGAAATGCTCCGTGCGGAGGACCTGCCGGGCTTCTTCCGTATTCCGGCGGACAACCGGGATCTGAACTATGACAACTATTTCTGCAAGGGCAGCGTCGATCTGGAGCATACGGAGCAGTACACCTCTCACAACACCGACCGGCTGGATGTGGAGGGAATGAAGCGGCTGCTTCTCAAGCTGAAGCTCTTCGGGGGGAACTGCTGATGAACGTTCTTGTCACCGGCGCAGCAGGCTTTGTAGGGAAAAATCTCGTCTGTGCGCTGAAAAACCTCCGGGATGGCAAGGACCGGACAAGACCCGGCCTCTCCGTCGGAGAAATCTTTGAATATGATTTGGGCACGGACCCGTCGCTGCTGGCGGAATTCTGCCAAAGGGCGGATTTTGTCTTTCATCTGGCGGGTGTCAACCGCCCGAAGGATCCGGCGGAATTCATGTCCGGCAATTTCGGCTTTTCCGGCACGCTGCTGGACACCCTGAAGCGCTGCGGGAATTCCTGCCCCGTGCTGCTGTCCTCCTCTGTGCAGGCAAGCCTGGAGGGGCGTTATGCAGAAAGCGAATACGGCAAGTCCAAGCTGGCAGGGGAAGAACTGTTCTTCCGCTACGGAGAGGAGACCGGTGCCAAGGTGCTGGTCTACCGGCTGCCCAACCTGTTCGGCAAGTGGTGCCGCCCCAACTATAACAGCGCCGTGGCCACCTTCTGCCACAACATTGCAAACGATCTGCCCATTCAGGTCAACGATCCGTCCACGGAGCTGGAGCTGGTCTATATCGACGACCTGATGACCCAGCTTCTGGACGCTTTGGAGGGCAGGGAAGCCCGCGACGGAAGGTTCTGCAAGGTGCCGGTATCCCACCGCGTTACCCTGGGCAGGATCGCGGAGCTTCTTTACAGCTTCCGTGGCCAGCCCGAAACGCTGCTTTTGCCTGACATCCCCGACGGCAGCTTTGAAAAAAAGCTGTATTCCACCTATCTGTCCTATTTGCCCCGGGAGAAGATGACCGTGCCGCTGAAGATGCACACGGATCAACGCGGCAGCTTTACCGAAGTGCTGAAGACCCGCGCCTGCGGCCAGTTCAGCGTGAATATCTCCAAGCCCGGCGTCACCAAGGGACAGCACTGGCACCACTCCAAGTGGGAATGGTTCGTCGTGGTGTCCGGCCACGGTCTGATCCGGGAGCGGAATCTCGGCACCGGCGAGGTGATCTCCTTTGAGGTCTCCGGCGATGAGCTGCAGGCAATACAGATGCTTCCGGGCTATACCCACAGCATTACCAACCTGAGCGACAGGGAGGATCTTGTGACCCTGATGTGGGCCAATGAGGCCTTTGACCCGGACCGCCCGGATACCTATTTTGAGGAGGTGTGAAGATGCGCAGGCTGAAGCTCATGACCATCATCGGCACGCGGCCGGAGATCATCCGCCTGTCTGCCACCATCGAGTGCTGCGACCGGTATTTTGACCAGATCCTTGTCCACACGGGGCAAAACTACGACTACTCCCTGAACCAGGTGTTTTTTGACGACCTGGGACTTCGTGCCCCGGACTACTACCTGGATGCCGTAGGAGAGGACCTGGGAGAGACCATCGGCAATATCATCGCCAAGAGTTACGCCCTCATGGTCCAGACGAAGCCCGATGCCGTTCTGGTGCTGGGGGACACCAATTCCTGCCTCAGCGTCATTGCCGCCAAGCGGCTCCATATTCCCATTTTCCACATGGAGGCGGGCAACCGTTGCTTTGACGAGTGCCTGCCGGAGGAATGCAACCGGCGGATTGTGGATGTGACGGCGGATGTGAATCTGTGTTATTCCGAGCACGCCCGCCGCTATCTCAATGCCGCAGGTGTCCCCAGAGAGCGCACCTATGTGGTGGGAAGCCCCATGGCGGAGGTTCTCCACCGCAATCTGAGCAAGATCGAGGCCAGCGATATTCACAGCCGTCTGGGACTCGAGAAGGGGCGGTATATCCTGCTCTCTGCCCACCGGGAGGAGAACATCGACACGGAGAAAAACTTTACCTCTCTGTTCCGGGCGGTCAACGCAATGGCTCAGGCCTATGATATGCCCGTTCTCTATTCCTGCCATCCGAGAAGCCGGAAGCGTTTGGAGGCCTCGGGCTTCCAACTGGACAAGCGGGTCATTGCCCATGAACCGCTGGGCTTTTCCGACTATAACTGCCTGCAGATGAACGCGTTCTGCGTGGTGTCCGATTCCGGCACTCTGCCGGAGGAGAGCAGCTTTTTCTCCTCGGTGGGACGGGCCTTCCCGGCCGTCTGCATCCGCACCTCCACCGAACGCCCGGAGGCGCTGGACAAAGGCTGCTTCCTGCTGGCAGGCATCGACACCGACTCCCTTTTGCAGGCGGTGGAGATGGCCGTCGCCATGAATAAAGACGGCCTGCGCTGCACCACCGTGCCGGATTATCAGGAGGAAAACGTGGCCATGAAGGCAGCACGGATCATCCAGAGCTATACCGGCATCGTCGACCGCCAGGTCTGGCGCAAGGACTGAATCTCATAAGATGGATGAAAAACGCGTCAGGATCAGCGATATCGCCGAGGAACTGGGCCTCAGTACGGCGACGGTTTCCAATGTGATCCACGGCAAGACCCAAAGGGTGTCGGACGAGACGGTGAAAAAGGTGCAGGAGCTGCTGGAAAAGCGGGAATATATCCCCAGTATGGCGGGGATCCTGCTGGCGCAGAACGACTCCGGCATCATCGGCGTGACGGTCAACCGCCACGAAAAATACGAAGGCCGCGTGTTGGAGGACCCCTTTATCGCTTCCTCCCTGAACAGCCTGTCCGTCGAAATTGAAAAGACCCATAAATTCATGATGGTCAAGACCGCTGCGGAAACCAAAGAGATCATCCGCTTTGCCTCGATGTGGAACATGGAGGGGCTGATCCTCATCGGCTTTTGCCAGGAGGATTATCGCTGGCTGCGGCAGCATATGCGCATCCCTTTCGTCGCCTATGACGTGCCCGCAGAAGTGCCGGAGCGCTTTTGCAGCCTGAATATCGACAATTACAGCGGCGGCTATCAGATGGGCCGGTATTTCAAAAGCCTGGGCCACAAGCGCCTGCTGTGTATTTCCGACAACGATACCTTTATCGACCATGAGCGCTATCTGGGCTTTTGCGCAGGCTCCGGCGGCGCGGACCTGATGCAGATCCCGATGCAGAAAAAGGCCCGGGAGGAATTCTACCGGGAGAATTTCAAGCGGATATGCGGCTACAGCGCCGTTTTTGCGGTCTCGGATTTCTACGCCATTGAGCTCATGCGGTTCCTGCTGGCGCGGGGACTTCGCGTGCCGGAGGATATTTCCGTCGCGGGCTTTGATGATATGCCGATCTGCGCTCAGGTCTTTCCTACGCTGACCTCCGTGCGGCAGGACGGCGTTCTCCGCGCCGAAACCGCCATGGAAAAGCTGGCGGCTCTGCGGGCCGGAAAGGAGACCGGCACCACCGTGACCCTGCCGGTACAACTGGTCGTGCGGGAAAGCACGGGGCCGTGTGCTGAATAGTGTCCACCCGAAATTGGTGAAAACAGCCAATTTCGGGTGTTCTTTTTTGGCACTGGTTACGCGTTTAACCTTTGCGTATACGGACTTTTCCAGCTACAATATAAAGGAAGATTTCCATAGCGGAGGGATAACTATGAAACAAGATCACCGCTTTTTCAGAACGGTATGCAATCTGGCGATCCCCGTCGCCCTGCAATCCATGCTGCAATCCTCCTTCAGCATGATCGACCAGATCATGATCGGGCAGTTGGGCAGCGTCAGTGTTGCCGGCGTGGGACTGGCAGGGAAGTTTTCCTCTATCTATACTGTGCTGGTCTCCGGCATCGGCGCAGTGGCCGGAATCATGATCTCCCAATATCTGGGTCAGAAAAAGACGGCGGAGGTCCGCCGGTGCTTCTCCGTCAATCTGTTGTTCTCCCTCCTGCTGGCGGCAGCTTTTACGCTGCTCTGCGTCTGTTTCCCCGAAGGGGTCATGGGCCTGTATACAACGGACGGCGCGACCTTGCAGGCGGCGGCAAGCTACCTGACTGTCATCGCCGGGACCTTCCTCCCCATTGCCGGTGCGACCATGCTGTCGACCATGTTCCGGTGCATGGAGAAAGCCTCCCTGCCGCTCTATGCCAGCATTTGCGCTGCGCTGACCAATACGGGCCTCAACTACGTCCTTATTTTCGGCAAGCTGGGCTTTCAGGCCATGGGCGCGGAGGGTGCGGCAGCGGCGACCGTCTGTGCGCAGGTGGTCAATCTTCTCATCATGCTGGGAATGTATCTGCGGCTGAAAAAACGGATGGACGCCTCCGACGGGGAGGTGCGTCTCCGTGTCGGATTTCCCTGGAGACGGTACGCGGCGATTTTGCTGCCGCTGCTGGCCTGTGAGTTTCTGTGGAGCTTCGGCGAGAACGTCTATGCCGGCATCTACGGCCATATGGGGACCGACGCCAGCGCGGCAATGACCCTGATCAATCCGATCCAGGGCCTGATGATCGGCGCCCTGTGCGGGCTTTCCCAGGCTGCCGGAGTGATCGTCGGCAAGCTGCTGGGAGAGGGAAGCTATGACGAGGCGTATGGCGCCGCCAAAAAGCTGATCCTCTACGGACTGACGGGCGCGGCGGTTCTCTCGGTGGTCATTGTCCTGATCAGCCCCTATTATGTGCAGCTCTACCGGGTGGAGCCGGAGGTGAAAGCCTTGACCCGACAGATCCTCCTTGCCTATGCGCTGATCGCACCCTTTAAGGTGCTGAACATGATCATCGGCGGCGGCATCCTCCGCAGCGGCGGAAAGACCGGCTACGTGCTGGCCATCGACCTGCTGGGGACGTGGGGCTTCGGCGTACCGCTGGGCTTTTTGACGGCCTTTGTATTCAGGCTTTCCATCCCCTACGTCTATTTTATCCTCTCGTTAGAGGAGTGCGTCCGCTTTGCCGTGTCCCTCGCCGTCCTGCGCAGCAGAAAATGGATGCGCAGACTGGAGGCGTAGGAAAACGTGACCGGTCTCGTTTTTGTCCGCCGCACTTTCCAAAATGCTCTGTAGTAGCTTGTAACACTTAAAACTACAGGTGGCTCGTAGGGCACGCCGACCCCGGCGTGCCGTCCGCGAAGCGGCAGACAGTA
>CAMGRA010000058.1 GCA_946061345.1 uncultured Clostridia bacterium
TATTACCGCCCTCAACGGGGTAGGCGACGTCTGTCTCTGAGTATGCCTGCGCCGCAGGAACGCCCATGGACAGCAGGGCGCAGAGCATACACAATACAAGAAATACGCTGAGAATCTGTTTTTTCACTTTGTGTTCCTCCTTTTACTTTATGCGTCTCATATTATAACTAAACGGTTATAATATGAGTAAATTATAACCATTCGGTGATAATATGTCAACACTTATAGGCTGAAAAAACAGGTGGTATGGCATGATGAACTATTATCCGAGGCTACGTGATCTGCGGGAGGACAGGGACTTGTCGCAGCAGCAGGTTGCAGATTTTTTGGATATGAAGCAGCCGCAATACTCCCGTTATGAGCGCGGCCTGCGCGATATACCGACTGATATTCTGATTCGTCTGGCAGCCTATTATAAGACCTCCGCCGACTATATTTTGGGGCTTACCGACGAGCGCAAGCCATATCCCCACAAGCTGCGATCACGGTAGTTTGTTTTTGCCGATGGCGGAAACCGCTGTAACAGAAAAACTGCGCCTCCCTTCCGGCCTTGCAGGGAGGCGCGTTCCGTATGATTCCATGATCGGCAGGGCCGATGCCCGATCAACGATGCTCTTATGGACTCCGATAGACAGCCCGAAGCCCTGGCTCAGGAAAACAGCCCCGACAGCCATGCCTTGGTGGCTTCGATCCAGCCCGGGCAGGCGATGTTCAAAAGCCACGTGATGATGCCCAGTACCACGACAACGAACAAGACCCACGCGAAGATCCGCGTTCCCTTGGAACAGGGGGTAAAGACTTCTTCGGAGTCGGAAGCTTCCGGCAGATCGTTTTCCTTGATTTCTTCACTCATTTTAATCACCTCAGACCTATTATATCATACTTTTTCGCTTTTTGCAGTATTCTTTTCCCCAAAAAGAATTATGAAAAAATATGTTGCTTTTTATGATAAAGTGCGCTATACTCACAACGGCCGTATGACGGATATAGAATGTGCGGCAAATATAGAATAGAATTGTGAGGAAACGTAATGAAGTATTTGAAGCGTATTGCGGCGCTGCTGCTGGCTATTGCGCTGCTGTGCAGCCTTGCTGCCTGCGGCGGAAAGACCCAGCCGGAAGAGACCGAGGCCGAGACGACCGCAGCGACGGAGCCTTCCACCACGGAACCGGAGACCACCGAGCCGGAGACGACCGAAGCGCCCACCGAGACCGAGCCGGTGACAACAGAGGACGAGCTCCTCAGCGGCCTGGATCTGGGAACCATTGACGGCAACACCTACACCAACGATACGCTGGCGCTGCGCTGTGAGCTGGGCGACAGCTGGTATGTCTACAGTGAGGCTGAACTGGCATCCCTGATGGGCGTTGTCGCGGATTCCTTCTCCGACACTGTCATCGGCGACGCCGTGGAAAACAGCCAGAGTGTTACGGTGTTCTTCGCTATGGACACGACGACCTACGGCAATATCAACATCACGGTCTCGAAAAACGACCTGTCTTCTCTGAGCGAGGAAAACTTTGTCGCACTGATGGTACCCCAGATGAAGCCGCTGCTGGAGCAGAGCGGCTTTGAGGATGTGACCTGCACGGAGGCAGAATTTGAGTTTGCCGGACAGAACCACACGGGCATTGACATTACCGCTACCGTGCAGGGCATGACGGTATATGAACGCCAGGTGTATCTGACGGTCGATTCCTGCATGTACGTGGTGACCGTCACCGCCTACGAGGAAAACGGCGCACAGCCCATGCTGGACACCTTTACCGCGCTGAATTAAAACTGATGTGAAAGACCCGCGGGACTGGCTCCTGCGGGTCTTTTCTATATGCGTCTGCCTGACTGTGAGGCTTCGGAGAAAAGCAGCTCTTTTTCAAGTCGATGATTAGAATTTCCGCGCTGCACGTTCTCAGTTTAAGAGTATTCTACCAGCACGGTTCCGCGCTCAAAGTCGCCCCGGTAAAAGTCCTGCTTTGCGATGGACAGGATACCGCTTTCCGCGACCACCAGAAAGTTGTCATCCGTTTCAGCATAGATGCCGGGCATACCTCCGCTTATTGTAAACAGTTCCGCCGTTTCGCCGGTGTGGATATCGCAAACGACACACCGAACCGCATTATCTTGCCGGTAAGGCTGCCATACATGGCCGTCGTAAACAAAATAATTGATTACATCCCCATCTGCTTCCAGCGGCATAGCCTCCTGGGTGGTACTGTCGTAGCAATAGAGCAGGTTGCCTTTCCGATAGATGACCGTTTCATTCCAGCAGATCCCGGCGGAAACCGGGGGCGCATACCCATCCTTGGTGTCGGCAATGGTGTCAAGCACCGTGCCATCCAGGCTCACAAGCTCCAGCACCAATTTCGTATTTTGCTCCACCGCATCAAAGTAATATTTGCTGTACTCGTCCTCCGTCACATCCGGGTGGCTCCTTTGATAAGTGGCAAAGTCCATCGGCTCCTCTTCCAGCATCCCGGTTTCCACCACCAGTCCGGCGCTGACTGCACCCATTACCCGGATCGTCTGGCCGTCAGTAACGGTCCGAAGCGTCTTTTTTGTGCCGTCCTCCAAGTAGACACACTCCAGAGCACTGGTCGCCTCATCTTCATAGATGCTGCTGGTTCGAAGTACGCAAATGATTGCCGTGTCGGTACAGAGAAAGCTGTCCATGGTGATCCAGGCGTTCTCGTCGGCCGTCCATCGGATCAGACTGGTGCGTTTCCCGCTGGCCGGGTCAACGCTGAACAGCTCCACGGCTTCCTCCGTATCCTCTGTTAAAGTCGTCTTGGCTGATAGCAATTCCGTCGTGAGAATATCGTATTCATTCCGCTGAACCCGGTAATAGAGCTTGCCGTTGGCCGGGGGCATCAGACAAACTTCACCGGAAAGCTGAGTCGTGTCTGTCAGCTCAAATGCTGCTTGTTCCGCAATGACCTTGATCTCAGAATTCTCAAGGTCCTTCTGAATGACCTGATAGTGCTCGTCCTCGGTCTTAACCACCGCATACAGCTTTCCGTTGTACTCGACTAAATTGTAAAGAATACCGCCCATATAAGCCGTGCAGGAAAAATCGTTGTGTTTGCAGCCCTCCTGGGGGCAAAGTGTGACGTACGAATCCGAATCGACACTTCGATAGGTCAGGAATTGGCCGCTGCACAGGTACATTCCGCCCTTTGAGGAAGCACAATAGTGGGTGTACTGCGACGCAACATACGGATTTTCAGACGGGAGCGGATAGGAGTGCACTTCTGCGGAGGCTGCATCGGAAGGCCCGGTGGCGGTGGTGCTTTCGGTTTGCTCCGTTGGAAGCGAGGGCTCAGGGATTGCGTAACAGCCGCTTGCCGAAGCGGCAAGCAGAAATGCAAGCATTGCGCACAGCAGCTTTTTCATGATTACCTCCTGTCATTAGACAAACCTATAATTTTGCGATAGGGAAGGTGACCATAGCCTTGAACAGATCGCCGTCGATGTCCAGGAGGAAGCGGCCACCCTGCAGCTCCGTCAGGCTCTTGGCAATGGACAGGCCCAGGCCGCTGCCCTCGGTATTGCGGGATGCGTCGCCCCGGGTGAAGCGCTCCAGCAATTCATCCGGCGGCAGATTCAGCGGCTCGGCGGAGATGTTTTTAAAGGTCACGCAGACGGCCTCCTCACCGGCGCGGAAGGAGAGGTAGACACGGGTCTGGGGCTGGGCGTATTTGCAGATGTTGCCAAGCAGATTGTCAAAGACCCGCCACATGAGCCTGCCGTCGGCCAGAACGGGAGGTGCATTCTTCGGCACGGTCAGCACCGGCTCCAGGGAACGGCTGCGCAGCCGCTCCTCATATTCTCCCGCCGCCTGGGACAGCAGCAGGGACAGATCCGTCGGCTCGGCGTTGACGGTGATGTTGCCCGTAGAGGCCTTGGACGCCTCCACCAGATCCTCCGTCAGCTTTTTCAGCCGCGCAGACTGGCGGTCCAGAACTTCCAGATACTGTGCAGCATTGGCTGAATCCAGGCCCTCCTTTTTCAGCAGGTCCACATAGTTGATAATGGAGGTCAGCGGCGTTTTGATGTCGTGTGAGACATTGGTGATCAGCTCCGCTTTCATTCGCTCACTGCGCATCTGGCGCTCCACAGCGCTCTTCATGCCGTCGCGGATGCTGTTGAGCCGCTGGCCGTGCTCCTTCAGGGTGGGGAGCATATGGTCTACGTCGACCGTGTAGTTAAGATCGCCGCTGCTCAGCTCCCGGGCGCCCTTTTGCAGACGCCGCAGACCGATGACCGCCCAGATGAGCAGCGGGGTGAAGATCAGCTTTTCCAGGATCCACATGGGCGCGTAATTGTAAAAAAACGGGATCTCGATCAGGCTCAGGATCACCCATGCAAGGCCCGCTTTCCAGTAGAGGGGAAAGGCCTTCCATGCCGCGCAGCACAGGCGGCCCAGCTTTTTCGCGACCTTCCACAGCAGATGCAGCACGAAATAGACCACCGTGTTTTTCCACCAATGTCCGGCCTTTACCCGGCGGGCAAAGGAGGAAACCGCGCAAAGCGCCAGAAGATATGCGAGCACATAGGCGACCGCTCCGAAGATGACCTTCATCTGCGAGAGGAGACCGCTGCCATCCAAGATGAACTCATCGACCAGCCACAGAAGGAAGACGTCAGCAAGGATGATGATGCCGAGAAACAGCTCCAACGGGATCCGGTCCATCCAGGATCGCCGGATGCCCTCCACGCCGGCTTTACGGCCCGCGCAGCAGCACAGGAAAACGATGAGCAGCACCGTCAGCAGCAACCCCAAAGCAAAGAAGACAAAGAGCCAGTTTCGCAGCGGCAGCAGCCGGTCGACCCACTGCAGCGTCATGCTGATGGCAGTATCTGTGTCAGATGCTTCAACAATGGAACTGTCGACCGTACAGGTCTTGCTGACCAACTTCCCGTAGGCTACCGTGGCGTAGCCGCCTTGATATTCGTTGCCGGTGAAATCAGTGCTTATTATGTCGTAGTTCAGCGACAACCGTTCCAGATATTGGTTAAAATCATTCTCGTTTTGGAAATAATAGGTACTCGTTTCCTCCCGGTACCACGTGACCTCCATGTCCCGCGTGTGCTGATACCGAACGATACCGCCTCCGGCGCTCTGATAGATGACACTGCCGTTTTCAGCAGTGACGGTGCAGCGAAAGCCGTTGTTCTCCGCCAACAGCAGGTCCTCATAGATGAAGCTGTATTCCGAAGCAAGGGACTTGCTTCCGCACTCTGTGAAGATCAGAAAATCATTCAAACAGGCTTCATTTCGGTACAGGAAGCTCTCACAGACGCTGTTTCGCAGACGTTCGCCGCCGTCGAGATAGACATCCTGGCTGTAAAACACCGCGATCCCGATCAGCGAGGCTGCAGTGACCAGCAGGAACACCGGCAGCAGCAGCGTGGCTACCAGCTTCGCCCAGGTTTTACTTCGTAATTTTTTCATCGGTCCTCACTCTCCATTTTGTATCCCCGGCCCCATACGACCTTGAGCCAACGGGGCTCGGCGGGGTTGATCTCCAGCTTTTCCCGCAGATGGCGGACATGGACGGCGATCGCTTTTTCCGCGCCGTAAGGCTCCTCCTGCCAGATGCGGCGGTAGATCTCCTTGGGGGAGAATACCGTTCCGGCGTTCTGCATCAGCAGCTTGAGAATGTCATACTCCCGCCGCGTCAGGTCCACCTTTTCACCCTCCAGGGTGACGCGCTTGGCCTCGTCATCCAGGCAGATGCCGCCGATCTGCACCTGGGCGGGCTTGACGGTGCCGCCGCCCAGACGCAG
>CAMGRA010000059.1 GCA_946061345.1 uncultured Clostridia bacterium
GTCAGCCGCCCGTCCTCCATGATCTGCAGCAGCAGGCCGCAGATATCCCGGTGGGCCTTTTCCAGCTCGTCCAGAAGCACCAGGGAATAGGGCCTGCGCCGCACCCGTTCCGACAGCTCGCCGCCCTCGTCGTGGCCCACATAGCCCGGCGGCGCGCCGATGAGCCGGGAAACGGAGAATTTTTCCATATATTCGGACATATCAATGCGGATCATGGCTTCCTCGCTGCCGTAGACCGCCTGGGAGAGAGCCTTGCACAGCTCCGTCTTTCCCACCCCCGTCGGGCCGAGAAAGAGCATGGCGGCAGCGGGCCGTTTCGGCTCTGCCAGACCCGAGCGTCCGCGCCGCACGGCATCCGCCGCCGCGCGGATCGCCTGCTCCTGGCCGATGACACGTGCCGACAGGGTCTGTTCCAGACTGAGCAGCCGCTCCTTTTCCGTCAGGCTGACGGCGCCCACGGGGATGCCCGTCCGATTGGAGACGGCGGCGGCAATGTCCTTTGCCGTCACGGCGCGGGACTTGACCGCCGGCAGCCGGCGCAGCTTGTCCCGCAGCAGGGCCGCCTGCTCGTATTTCCCGCTGCGCACCGCCTCCTGCAGCGCCTCCTCCGTCCGCTGGCTCTCGTCCGGCGGCGAACCCAGCGCCCGGGTCATATTGGCCCTTGCCGCGCCCTCATCCAGCAGATCCAGGGCCTTGTCCGGCAGAAATTTGTCCGTCAGATAGCGGCAGGACAGCTCCACGGCGGCATGGACGGCCTCGGCGCTGATGCGCAGATGGTGATGGGCCTCCAGCGCCGGTGTCAGACCCTCCAGGATGCGCTCCGTCTCCTCCCGGGTAGGCTCCCGGACCTGAACCGCCCGGAACCGCCGCTCCAGAGCCGCGTCCTTTTCGATGAATTTCCGGTATTCGTTCAGCGTCGTTGCGCCGATGAGCTGCACCTCGCCCCGGCCCAGAGCGGGCTTGAGCAGATTGGCCGCATCGATGGCTCCCTCGGCAGCACCCGCGCCGATGAGGGTGTGCATCTCGTCGATGAACAAAATGACGTTCTGCAGCCGCCGCACCTCCGCCAGAATGTCGCGGATGCGCTCCTCGAATTCGCCCCGGTACTTGGTCCCGGCGATGACGCTGGCCATGTCCAGGGCGTAGAGCCGCTTGCCCCGCAGAGCCTCCGGCACCCGGCCCGCGGCGATATACTGAGCCACGCCCTCTACGATGGCGGTCTTTCCCACGCCCGGCTCACCGATGAGGGCGGGATTATTCTTCTGTCTGCGGGAGAGGATCTGCAGGACGGTCTCGATCTCCCGCTGCCTGCCGATGATCGGCTCGGCACGATCCGCCCGTTCCACCAGATCCACGCCGAATTGCTCCAAAAGTCGGGAATTTTGCATCGTTTGCTCCTTTCGGGCGTACTGGCCCTCATGCAGATTGGTAAACAGCAGGTCCGTATTGACGGCGCAGCCGGTCAGCATACGGAACGCGCCGCTGTGTTGGTCCCGCAGCATGGCGAGAAGAAGACCCTCGGGTGTCGGCGGCGAGGCCTCTCTGGAAGCCAGCGTCAGGGCGCGCTTTGCCCGGATCGTCAGTCCCTGTGGAAGGACGGAAAGCTGTTGACCGCGGCCCCGGAAAAGCAGCAGCCGGCCCATCAGCTCCTGGGCCGAAAGGCCCTGCCATTGCAGCTGGCGGCAGGCGGCGCACCTGGGTGTCATGGCGATGGCCAGCAGCAGATGCTCCGTGCCCACATAGCTGTGGCCCAAAACGCAGGACAGGCTCCACGCCTGCCGAAGCACCCGGTTCATCTGCTCGCTCTGCTTTGCCACGGACATCCTCCCCTTCCAAAACCGTACCTCACGAGTTTTGACCGGTCGGCAAAAAACTATACTGTCGAATTTTTTGTCTTTTCTTTGTTTTTCCATTGCAATTTCATTTTTTTATGCTAGAATGAACAGAGAATCCAATACTGACAGGAGGAAGAATCATGGCTTATTACATCACCGACGCCTGCGCGAAGTGCGGCACCTGCGCCGATACCTGCCCCCTCGGCATCATCACCGAGGGCGACGACAAGTACGTCATCGACGCCGACCAGTGTGTGGAGTGCGGCTCCTGCGCCGCTGCCTGCCCGCTGGAAGCTATCGAGCAGCAGTAAAAAAACGGACGCGCCGCAGCTCCTCAAGGCATGTCAATGAAAGGCGGCTCTGCCGCTGGGATGGAAACCGCCGGAACACGGCGCTTCCGTTCGGACATGACGGGAACGGGGAACTGCGGCGCGTCTGTTTTTGCCGAAAAACCGATGGAAGAGACACTTTTTAACGGCATCGTCATGGTTCAGCCCGAGGGCGGCTTCCGTCTGAGCACGGATTCCATGCTGCTCTCGCGCTTTCTGACCCTGCCGAAAAACGCCGTGGTGGCCGACCTCGGCTCCGGCTGCGGTACCCTGGGCCTGCTGCTGTGCGCCCGGGAGAGAACCTGCCGGGTAAAGGGGCTGGAGCTGGACGAACAGGCCCACGCTCTGGCCCTGCGGAATATCGCCCGCAACGGTCTGGAGGGCCGCCTGGAAAGCTGCTGCGGCGACGTGCGCCGAATTCGGGAGCTTTGGGCAGCGGGCAGCGTCTCCTGCGTCATCTCCAACCCGCCCTATTTCCCCGAACACAGCGGCAAGGTCAGCGCCCGGCATCCCACGGCCCGCAGTGAGGCAACATTGCCGCTGGCGGAGCTCTGCGCTGCTGCGGCCTATCTGCTGCCCCACGGCGGACGCTTTGCCCTGGTTCACAGGCCGGAGCGGCTGTGTGACCTGTTCTGCGCCCTACGTGATAACGGTCTGGAGCCGAAGCGCCTGCAATTCGTCCGCCACACGGCCTCCTCGCCTGTCAATCTGGTTTTGATCGAGAGCCGCCGCGGCGGACGACCCGGCCTGCAATATGAGCCGGATTTTATCGAATTTACCCCCGACGGCGCGGAGACCGACGACTACCGCGCCGCCTACGGGAGAAAGGAGCCGTCATGCCCGGAACCCTGACCCTGGTCCCCACGCCCATCGGCAACCTCTCCGATATTTCGCCCCGCTGCCGGGAGGCTCTGGCAGAGGCCGATTTCATCGCCGCCGAGGACACCCGTGTGACCCTGAAGCTCCTGAATCACCTGGGGCTGAAAAAGCCTCTGGTCAGCTACTATGAGCACAACAAGGAATTCAGCGGGAAAAAGATTTTGGAGCGCATCCTGGCGGGAGAAAACTGCGCCCAGGTGTCCGATGCCGGTTCTCCGGCCATTTCCGACCCGGGGGAGGATCTGGTGCGGCTTTGCGCGGAGCACGGCGTCATCGTCACGGCCATTCCCGGCCCCTGCGCCGCCATCACCGCCCTGAGCATCTCTGCCCTGCCCACGGGCCGCTTTACCTTTGAGGGCTTTTTGTCCACCAATAAGAAAAACCGCGCTGCCCATCTGCAGTCTCTTGCGGGCGAAACGCGGACCATGATCTTTTACGAAGCGCCCCACAAATTGGAGGCGACGTTGAAGGATCTGCTGGAAGCCTTCGGGCCGGACCGGCGGATCTCCCTCTGCCGGGAGCTGACCAAGCTCCATGAGGAGGTTCTGCGCATGACCCTGGGTGAGGCTGTGGCCTACTGCGCCCAGCAGCCGCCACGGGGCGAATACGTCCTCATCGTGGAGGGCGCGGCAGAAATAAAGATGCCGGAGCCGTCCTTGGAGGACGCGCTTTCACGGGTGTCTGAGCTGATGGCAGCCGGCCTGACCAGAAAGGACGCCGTCCGTCAGGTCTCCGGCGAGACCGGCCTGCCAAAAAACACCCTCTACGAGGCATCGGTCAAATAAACAGGACGCAGTTCCGGCAAACGATCCGTAGGGCGCGCCGACCCGGCATGCCCTACGATTATAGATTACCGGTTATCCTGTAGGGGCGGCTATCAGCCGCCCGCGAAAGGACGCGGACATCTCGTTCAGTGAACAGAGAATGGTGAACAGTGAATAATGAACAGGTGATGTGTGCGCTGTCGCGCACGGATAGATTTGCGGCGCGCCGAGGTCGTCGCGCCCTACGGCCATGGACGCACTGCAATTGTAGGGGCGGACGACTCTGTCCGCCCTGAGGCTGCCAACGGCAGCCTTGTGACGAATGGCTAAGGACTAAGGGTGAATGACTGATGTGTCTGCTTCGCAGACGATTCAAAATTATTAGTGAACAGTGAACGGTGAAAAGTGAAGAGTGAACAGGTGTGGTGTGCGCCCGGCGCACGGAAATGATACGGCATGCCGGGTCGTCGCGCCCTACGATCCGACTTGTTCACTCTTCACTGTTCGTTGTTCACCGTTCACCGTCCCTGCCATAACCTTGCTTTCCTGCCGGAAAATTTTTCAACGGAAAAATTGACCGTTTCTGCCGGAAAAGCCCTCGGCTGCAGCCGCTGTTTCAGCGGTTGCAGCCGATTTCATTTTTTGACAAGGCAAAAGCGCAAGGATTTGGGTGCGAAGTTTTCGCACGTTTCAGCCATATTAATTTTTGCGAAGAAAAAACAAAACGATCGCTCAGGAAAAAGCGATTTTTCGCCAAGGAATAGAAGGGAAAAAGGAGGAAGACATGAAAACAGTCTATCGAATCGGTCTGGCGGCACTGCTGCTGGCGGTGGTATTATGCCCCGTGCAGGCCGCCGACATTCTTGTCCCCGGCGGCAACACCATCGGCCTGTCTTTGCAGACGGACGGCGTGGCGGTGGTTGATTTTTCCGCTGAACTGCCGAAAAAGGCGGGCCTGCGGGAGGGCGATCTCATCTGTGCCGTCGACGGGCGGCCCGTTTCCACGGCAACGCAGGTGACGCAGGCGGTGGAAGCCTCCGGCGGCAGGCCGGTGGAGCTGACGCTGAAGCGCGGTGAGGAAGAAAAAAACGTCACCCTTTCGCCCAATCAGACCTCGGACGGCTGGCGGCTGGGGATTCTGGTCCGCGACAGCATCACCGGCATTGGCACCGTGACCTATTATGACCCCCAGACCGGCAGCTTCGGTGCCTTAGGGCATGGTGTCAACGGCAAAAGCGGCCTGCTGCCCATGCGCGGCGGCAGCGTCCTGCCCTCGGTCATCACGTCGGTCATCAAGGGCAGGGAGGGCACGCCGGGGGCGCTGCAAGGCTCCATCACCGGGCGCACCGCCACGGGAAAGATCGTCAAAAATACCTCCTGCGGCATTTTCGGCACCATGGAATGTCCGGACGCTGCGACCGTCGACGTGGCAACGGAGAACCAGGTCCACACCGGCGGGGCCGTGATCCGCTCCAACGTCCGGGGCGACCGGGTGGAGGAATTCGAGGTGAAGCTGGCGGCCATCTACCCCGACGACGCCAATGACCGCAACCTGCTTTTGCAGGTGACGGACCCGGACCTGCTGGAGCTGACCGGCGGCATCGTCCAGGGCATGAGCGGCAGCCCCATTTTGCAGGACGGCAGACTGGTGGGTGCCGTGACCCACGTGCTGGTGGACGATCCCACCCGGGGCTACGGGATCTTCATCGGCAATATGCTGGCCGCGGCAGCGTAATTCAGTAGGGGACGGGTCTCCCTGCAAAATTCGGTTTGCATTTGTAGGGGCGAACGACTTCTGTTGCGGTGCCCGAAATTTGCGCGCCGCGCTGACGGCGGCTTCGAATTTCGACCGCTGCCACTCCTTATTGCTCGCTGTATCCGCCACCGGCGGCGCTC
>CAMGRA010000060.1 GCA_946061345.1 uncultured Clostridia bacterium
CATTATATATAGTATATCTCCAAAAAGCAAAAAAGTCAAACCATTTTCGGCTCCCGGCATCCGGCGGGGGTGTATGCGTCATATAGCATCGCCACGCCGCAAATTTTTTGGTTGGGCGCCGCATCAGGGCTTGTATTTTGGTAGATTTTGCACTAAAATAAAAAAAACATACAAAGGAGGGCGAACATGAGCGAAAAGCCCGGCAATCATTCCAGGAAACGAGGCGACGGCTCCGGCAGACGGGTGCTGCAGGTGCTGTTCACCCTGTTTGTCGTATGTGTCGCGGCGGTGGTGGTATACGCCCTGAAGGTAGGCGTCGCGGTTCCGTCGTCCAACGTGGGCACCGTCCAGGCCCGCGCCACGGAACCTGCCCCGACGACGGAAGAACCGACGGAGCCGACCACCCAGACCGGGGAGCCTACCACCCAGACTGAGGAGCCTACCGAGGAGACCGAGCCGGAGGACCCGGTCCTGGCCAAAGCGGAGGCTGCGCTGGCCTCCATGACGGCGGAGGAAAAGGTCTATCAGTTGTTCTATGTGTCCGTGGAGGACCTGTCCGGTGTCTACGGCCAGCAGACGGCAGATGACGCCCTGCGCAGCGCCCTGCAGGCCATGCCCGTCGGCGGCGTGGTCATTGACCGGCAAAACGTGTCCGGCACAGCTCAGGTGTCCGCGCTGGCATCCGGCCTGCAGGAGGCCTCCCGGCTGCCTCTGCTCATGGGCGTTGAGGAGGAGGACGGCTTCAATTCCGCCCTCAACGGCATCGGTGCCACAGCCATCTACGACCAGATGATGGTCTACGGTGATGAATATGATACGCAACGGGTCTATGAGATTGGGCAGGAAATCGGGACGGCCATTTCCGCCCTGGGCATCCATATGGACTTTGCTCCGGTAGCGGACACCCTGACCAACATCTTCAACATGGAGGTGGGACGGCGCGCTTTCAGCACCGACACATCCGTGGTTACCGCCATGGTGCCCCAGGAGGTCAGCGGCCTGCACGACGGCGGCGCTCTGTCCTGCATCAAGTATTTCCCGGGCCTTGGCAGTACGGATGGGGATTCCCGTTACGGCGCGATCAGCTCCGAACGGACTCTGGAAGACCTTCGCGCGGTGGAATTCACCGGCTTCCGGGCGGGCATTGACGCCGGCGCGGAACTGGTGATGGTAGCCCATCTGTCCTTCCCCAACGTAACGGGCGACAACACGCCGGCCTCCCAGTCCTCCTATTTTGTCACCGATCTTCTGCGTGGTGAGCTGGGCTTCCGGGGCGTTATCATCACCGATTCCCAGCAAAAAGGCGCCATCGCCTACATTTACGACGCGGAAGCGGCGGTGAAGGCCCTGCAGGCCGGCTGTGACATGATCTACCGCCCGGAGGATCTGCCCGCGGCGGCGCAGGCAGTCCTCGACGCTCTGGAAAACGGCGACCTCACCCAGGAGCGGATCGACGAGAGCGTCCTTAGGATCCTGATACTGAAATACGGCGCCGGACTGGAATAAAGGAACCAAACAAATAACAGCTTCATAGACTGTTTCGAAAGGAGCAGACTATGAAGCTGTTTTCATGTATTCTGACGGAAAACGACTGCTATCGCCGGGGTGCGAGGATCACGCCAAAAGGGGTCATGGTCCATTCCACCGGGGCAAACAACCCCTGGCTCCGGCGCTATGTGCAGCCCGATGACGGCCGTCTCGGGAAAAATACCAACGCCAACGACTGGAACCGCTCAGGGTTGGACGTCTGCGTCCACGCCTTCATCGGCAAGACGGCCGACGGATCCGTGGCAATCTATCAGACCCTGCCCTGGGACCGGCGTGGCTGGCACGCAGGAAGCGGAAGAAATGGCAGCGCCAACGACGGCTATCTTTCCTTTGAGATCTGTGAGGACGGCCTTGCGGACCGGGCATACTTTGACAAGGCGTTTCGGGCAGCCGCCGAGCTGACGGCCTACCTGTGCGCCAAGTTCGGTCTGGACCCGGGAAAGGATGGGGTCGTCATTGATCACAGCGAGGGCTACCGCCGGGGCATTGCCAGCAATCACGGCGACGTGTCCCATTGGCTGAAAAAATTCGGAAGGACCATGGATGATTTCCGCAAGGATGTCATCCGGCTGGGGGAGGTGGAGAATATGACGCGAGAGGAACTGGAAGCGCTGGTGGATGAGCGGGTCAAAAAGGCTCTGGTTGGCGCGGACACCACGGCAAGTGACTGGGCCAGGGAGGAATTACAACAGGCCAAAGAGCACGGCATTACCGACGCCACCCGCCCCCGCGGCTACGCCACCCGGGAGGAAGCCGCCATCATGGTGGAGCGTCTGCGCGCAGCGCTGACAAAATAAGCGGCAGCAAGGGCTCCCTGAAGCGGGAGCCCTTTTCCGATTGCAATAAGAAGCATAAAGTGTTATAATCAGGCAGAGAACTTCGCCGGAGGTGTTTTTATGTCTGCTCTTACACTGCGGATCCTCGCCTGCCTTTTCATGCTTCTGGACCACATCGGCTACAGCCTCGGCGGCTCCCATCCGCTGTATCTGCCCCTTCGCTGCATCGGCAGGCTGGCCTTTCCCATCTTTGTCTTTCTCGTCGTCAATGGCTTTCGCCACACCTCCAACCGGCCCCGCTATGCGCTGCGTCTGGCCCTGTTCGCCGTCATATCCCAGGTGCCCTTTGCCCTGTTCTGCGGCCAGAAGACCTATTTCAGCAACGGCAATGTGTTCGTTACCCTGCTGATCTGCCTGCTGGTCCTGTGGGCCACGGATGCCCTGCGCCGGCAAAAATGGCTCAAATGGTTTACCTTTCTGCCGTCGCTGGCGGTCTTTGCCCTGTATTATTTCGGCCTGCTCCACTCGGATTACGGAGCCAAGGCCATTCTGATGACCATGACTTTCTATCTCTTCGACGGCAAATACATCCTGACCGCCGCAGGAGTGCTGGTCTCCGTCTATAACGGGCGGCTGATCTCCCTTGGCCTTGCCGTGCTGCACCTGCTTCAGGGACGGGGGGTATCCCTCCGCCCACTCTCCCAGTGGGAATGGGCGCAGCTCTGTTCCCTGGCGGCGCTGGTGCCGGTCTTCCTGTATAACGGAGAAAAGGGCCGTTCCCCCAAGTCGCCCGCCGCGGCAAAGGCGGCGCAGCTTGGATTCTACCTGTTCTATCCCGTCCATCTTCTGCTGCTTTGGGCACTGCGGTAGCGCTTTTTTTGCAGGAGCGGAGAAATATTCGCTTTTTGTGCCGTTCAAAAGGGACAAGTCCCCTATTTTGCTTGACGAAGGGGATCTTTTCGTGTAGAATACTTCCCGTCCCCCTGCCGACAGTTCGAAACCATCCTGTCGAAAAACAAAACTAAGGAGAAAAGAATCATGAAAATCAAGACCCATGACCTGGTCCATGCCGCCGTACTGGCGGCGCTGTACGTAGCCCTGGGGCTGCTGCAAAACCTGCTTTTGCCGGGAAGCACCTCCATGGCGATCCAGTTCCGCGCGGCGGAAGCTCTCTGCGTCTTCGCCGTGTTCACCCCAGCCGCCATCCTCGGTCTGCCCTTGGGCTGCATGCTCTTCAACCTGACCAGTGCCGGCACCCTTCCGCTGGATCCCGTGATCGGCACCGCCGCGACCTTGTTCGCCGTGCTGCTCATGTACCTGCTGCGCAACGTCCGCATCAGGAACTATCCACTGGCGGCCATGCTGATGCCCGCCCTGTGGAACGGCCTGCTGGTGGGCTTGGAGCTGACGATCTATCTGAAAGAGCTGCCCCTGTGGCTCAATATGCTCTATGTCGCCGCCGGGGAAGTCGCCGTTCTGCTGGTCCTCGGCACGGCGCTGTACTACGCCATGACCGTCCGGGAGCTGGACAAGCGTTTGTTTGGGAGGTGAGGCCTTGAAAAGCCGACGGCTCGCCCTTTCGGCGGTGCTGGCTGCCATCGCGCTGACCATTTTCGTCCTGGAGGCACAGATTCCCCTCCCCCTTCCCGTGCCGGGCCTGAAGCTGGGTCTTTCCAATGTCGTCACCGTTTTCGCCCTCGCCGTTCTCGGCTGGAAGGAGGCCCTGGCCATTCTTCTGGTGCGCATCGTTTTGGGCAATATTTTTACCGCCCAGGGCGTGGCTCTGCTCTATTCCCTGGCAGGCGGACTGCTGAGCTTTGCCGTCATGGCCCTGCTGCTGCGGGTGCTGAAGCGCAGCCAGCTCTGGGTCGCGGGGGTTTTTGGCGGCATCGCCCACAATCTGGGGCAGATGGCCGTTGCCGTTGCCATCACGGGAACGCCTGCCCTGCTGATGTACCTTCCGGTACTGCTGCTGTGCGGCATTGTAACCGGCGCTTTTACCGGCCTGTGCGCCCAGCTTCTTCGAAACAGGCTGACAAAAACTTAGGAGGAAAGCTTTATGAAAAAGATTCTTGCGTTATTCCTTTGTATCCTGCTGATCGCCGGCCTGGTCGCCTGCGGCGGCGAGACGGAACCGGAACCTTCGACTTCCGCCCCGACGGAGGCTACTGAGGCCCCGACCTCGGCGCTTGTTGAAACACCGGCGGATATCGAAACGGCCCCGACGGAGGAGACCCACGACCACCTGCACATCAACTACAAGGGTCTGGAAAAGAAAAGCAGCACCCTGGAGGATGTGGCACAGGCGGAGGGCCGGGAACCGGACTTTAACTTTGCAAGCGGTGAGAACACCATCTACGCCTATAATAACGTGACGGCAGACGGTGTGAGCTTCACCCAGGTCCAGTTCACCTTCGGCGCGGACAATGTCCGCATTTCCTGCACCATCAGCGGTGAAAATACGGAGGAAAGCATGACCCTGTGCAAGGATGCCATGACCGCCCTCTACGGAGACCCGACCGAGAGCAGCGGCATCTTCACCTGGCGCGACCACACCAACAATTACATCACCCTTATGATCCTCAACGAGACCACCGTGCAACTGGCCTACTATCTTTGCGCGGAATAAAAAAGAATGAAGAAACAGGACGCACTGCGGTTTTGCAGCGCGTCCTGTTTTCTCTTCTGTTCTTATGATACAACGTTTTGCGGATGCCCCTCCAAAAAGGCCCGGAGATTCTCCGCCGCGATATGGTGCAGGCGCCGGCGCGTTTCTCTGGGCGCCCAGGCGATGTGGGGCGTCAGGAAGCAGTTGGGGGCGAAGAGCAGCGGGTTGTCCGCCGCGATGGGCTCCTTAGAGACCACGTCGGCACCGTAGGCAGCAAGAGCGCCGCTTTTCAGCGCGGCAGCCACCGCCGCCTCGTCGATGAGGCCGCCGCGGGCCGTATTGAGCAGGATGGCACCCGGCTTCATCTGAGCCAGGGTGCGGGCGTTCATCAGATGGAGGTTCTCCGCCGTCTGCGGACAGTGAAGCGAAACCACATCCGACTCCCGCAGGAGAATATCCAGCGGCACGAACCGCGCCCCCTCCGGCACCGGCTTTTCATGCCGCGCCGTGACGAGCAGGCGCATCCCGAAGGCCTGGGCCACCTTGCCCACGGACTGACCGATGGCACCGTAGCCCACCAGGCCCATGGTTCTGCCGCTCAGCTCCGTCAGAGGCTTGTTCCAGAAGCAGAAATCCGGGCAGCGCTGCCACTGGCCGTCAAAGACCGCCGCCGAATGAAGCCCCACCTGCTGGGTGATCTCCAGCAGCAGGGCAAAGGTCATCTGGGTCACGGC
>CAMGRA010000061.1 GCA_946061345.1 uncultured Clostridia bacterium
ATGTGGATTGCGAACAACTGGAAGGATTATGAGGTCCTGGATACCTCCGACGGCGAAAAGCTGGAGCGCTGGGGCAAATACTACCTGGTGCGTCCCGACCCCCAGGTCATCTGGGCTACGCCGAAGCAGGAGCCTCACTGGAGGCACTTTGATGCCCGCTATGCCCGCTCCAGCAGCGGCGGCGGCCAATGGTCCCGGCACTGTCTGCCGGAGCGCTGGCAGATCCGCTACCGGGAGCTGACCTTCAATGTCAAGCCCATGAATTTCAAGCACACGGGCGTATTCCCGGAGCAGGCGGCCAACTGGGATTTCATCGACCGGCAGATCAGGAATGCCGGGCGTCGGGTCAGCGTCCTCAATCTCTTTGCCTATACCGGCGGCGCGACCTTGGCTGCTGCCAAGGCAGGCGCTTCCGTCTGCCATGTGGACGCCGCCAAGGGTATGGTGGCCTGGGCACGGGAAAACGCCGCGTCCTCCGGCCTGTCTGAGGCACCCATCCGCTGGATCATCGACGACTGCGCAAAATTTGTCGAGCGGGAGATCAAGCGGGGCAGACGCTATGACGCAATTATCATGGATCCGCCTTCCTACGGCCGGGGCCCCTCCGGCGAGATCTGGAAGCTGGAAAAGGATCTGTATCCCTTCCTGCAGCTGGTCTCTGGCGTTTTGTCCGACGATCCCCTGTTTTTCATCATTAATTCCTACACCACCGGTCTTGCCCCCTCCGTGCTGACCTGTCTGCTGGACAGCGTCGTCAAGCCGCGCTTCGGCGGGCAGACCGTTTCCGACGAGCTGGGCCTGCCCGTTACGGGCAGCGGCCTGGTGCTTCCCTGCGGCGCAACCGGCCGCTGGACCAAATCCGAAAGGTAACCGATTACCAATGAGCAACGCAATCACCGCCGAAAAGCTGAGTTTCTCCTATCCGTCTCAGAATGAAGGAGAACCGGTCCGAGTCTTTGAGGGCCTGGACCTGAATATTGAGGAGGGCAGCTTTGTGGCGATCCTTGGCCACAACGGCTGCGGCAAATCCACCCTTGCCAAGCATTTTAACGCCGTACTTCTGCCGGAGGGCGGCAGCGTACACGTCTTCGGACTGGACACCGTCGATGAGGAGCGGCTCCTGGACATCCGCCGCACGGTGGGCATGGTCTTTCAGAATCCTGACAACCAGATGGTTGCCAATGTGGTAGAGGAGGATGTGGCCTTTGCGCCGGAGAATCTCGGCGTGCCGACGGAGGAGATCCGCCGCCGCGTGGACGACGCCCTGAAAACGGTCGGAATGTACGAATACCGCACCCACGCGCCCCATCTGCTCTCCGGCGGACAGAAGCAGCGCATCGCCATTGCCGGCGTCATCGCCATGGAGCCGCGCTGCATCGTGCTGGACGAGCCTACCGCCATGCTGGACCCGAGGGGCCGGCAGGAGGTTTTGGACACCATCGTCCGGCTGAACCGGGAAAAGGGCATCACCGTTGTGCTCATCACCCACCATATGACCGAGGCGCTCCGTGCGGACCGTGTCATCGTCATGAATGACGGACAGATCCTTACCGACGGAACGCCCAAGGAGGTCTTTACCCAGGTCGAACTGCTGCAAGGCGTCGGGCTCAGTGTGCCGGCGACCACCCAGCTTTTATATGCGCTCCGGCAGGCGGGCTATGATCTGCCCCTGGACGCGCTTTCTACAGAGGAATGTGCGCAGGCACTTCACGAATTTTTGAAGGCTTGACCCACGGAGGAAGAACATTTGGCTGCAACCATCGAGGTGAGAAACCTCTCCCACACCTACAGCGTCGGAACGCCCTTTCAGCATGACGCTGTCAAACATCTGAGTTTTACCGTTGAGCGGGGCGAATTCCTCGGCATCATCGGGCATACCGGCTCAGGCAAATCCACTCTGATCCAGCATCTCAACGGCCTGCTCAAGCCGACGGAGGGCGACGTGCTCCTGGACGGCGAGAGCATCTGGAAGGACAAGCTGACCACCCGTGCGGCGCGGTTTCGCGTGGGGCTGGTATTCCAATACCCGGAATATCAGCTTTTTGAGGACACGGTTTTTCAGGACATCGCTTTTGGCCCGAAAAATATGGGCCTGAAGGAGGCTGAGATCCGGCAGCGGGTCCTGCGCGCGGCTGACTTTGCCGGCGTGGACCGGTCGGTGCTGGACAAGTCCCCCTTTGACCTGTCCGGCGGACAGAAGCGCCGCGTCGCCATTGCGGGCGTTATCGCCATGGAGCCGGAGGTCATCGTCTTTGACGAGCCTACGGCAGGCCTTGATCCGGCGGGCTGTGCCTCTCTGCTGGAAAACATCCGCGCCTACCGTCAGGCGACGGGCGCTACCATCCTAATGGTCAGCCACTCCATGGACGACGTGGCCCGGCTGGCTGACCGCCTCTTGGTTCTGAACAAGGGACAGGTGGAGATGATGGGCAAGCCGTCGGAGATCTTCACACGGGCACAGCGCCTGCGGGAGATCGGCCTGAATGTTCCCCAGGTGACTACGTTGTTTCTGCGCCTGAAGGAACTGGGCGCGCCGGTGGATCCCGCCACCTATACCGTAGAGGACGCTCTGGAGCAGCTTCTGCGGCTGAAGGGGGGTGGACGGCGTGCTTAAGGACATCACCCTGGGCCAGTATTTTCCCGGAGATACCGTCGTTCACCGTCTGGATCCCCGGACCAAGCTGCTGCTGGTCATCGTCTACATTGTCGCCCTGTTTTTGTGCAAGTGGTACGTCTCCTACGCGGTGGCGCTGGCATTTTTGGCTTTGGCCGTGGCCCTGTCCCGTATCCGCCTGAAGGCGCTGTTCAAGGGCCTAAAGCCCCTCATTATTATCATTATTTTTACTGCCCTGCTCAATTTGTTCTATTCCGAGGGCCGGGTACTGGTGGAATTTTGGATATTCAAAATCACCTATGAGGGAATTCAGAACGCCTTTTTCCTGGTCCTGCGTATCATGCTGCTGGTCATGGGCACCTTCCTTTTGACCTACACCACCTCTCCCATCGCCCTGACCGACGGCCTGGAATCCCTCCTTTCGCCGCTGAAAAAGATTCGTTTTCCCGTCCATGAGCTGGCGATGATGATGAGTATTGCCCTGCGCTTTATCCCCACTCTCATTGAGGAGACGGACAAGATCATTTCTGCCCAGAAGGCTCGTGGCGCGGATTTTGAAACGGGCAACATTTTCCGCCGCGCGAAGGCGCTGATCCCGATTCTGGTGCCGCTGTTTGTCAGCGCGTTCCGCCGCGCAGATGAGCTGGCCACCGCCATGGAGTGCCGCTGCTACCACGGCGGCAAGGGCCGTACCAAGCTCAAGCAGCTTCACTACCGGGGCCGCGATGTGATTGCGCTGCTGCTGGGGGCGCTGCTGCTGGCGGCAGTCATCGTTTTAAGGCAGTTTGCTTTATAAGCTGAGGAGAATCGAACCCAAACCGGTTTTCACAGGCGGCTTTCCGCCAATGCTGCGGAAAATTCCTTGAAAATCCGCCAAGGATTCCTTGCGGAATTTTACTTGCCTTGACGAAAAGCCGCTCTGTGAAAACTGCTTCGCACCTCTGGACGAGGGGTTTTCGAGGTATTTTTGGCGCGGAGGACGAAGCCTGCCTGACGGCAGTCGAGGAGGACAAGGCAAAAAGCGCCGAAAAGTTCCGCCCGGAGGCGGTTCAGGTTCGATTCTCCTCAGCTTAGGATGGAGGGACATTGTGCGTAATATCGCCCTGTTTTTGAAATACGACGGCTCAGCCTATCACGGCTGGCAGGTGCAGAAGAATGCCCGTACCGTGGCGCAGACGCTGGAGGAAGCGGCTGCCGCTGTGGTCGGGCATAAGGTGCATCTGACCGGCTGCGGACGGACGGACGCCGGCGTCCATGCCAGGGTCTACGTCGCCAATTTCCGCACCGGGTCTGCCATTCCCTGCGAGCGGCTGCCCTACGCCCTCAACACCCATCTGCCGGGGGACATCGTGGTCTATGATGCCCGCGAGGTCCACGACGGCTTCAACGCCATCGGCTCCTGTGTGAAAAAGGAATATACCTATCAGATCTACAATTCCCACATCCGCGACCCGTTTTATGTAAACCGCGCATGGTTTTATCCCAAGCATCTGGACGAGGAAATCATGCGGCAGGCGGCAGCCCAGTTCGTGGGCACCCATGATTTTGCTGCCGTCCGTTCCGTGGGCACCGATGTGAAATCCACGATCCGTACGGTCCACCACTTTGAGGTAGAACGGGACGGCGAGCTGATTTATCTGCGCATCTGCGCCAACGGCTTCCTCTATAATATGGCCCGCGCCATGACGGGCACGGTGGTCTATGCCGCCGAGGGAAAGCTGGCACCCGGCGACATCGGCAAAATTCTGGAGGCCGGCAACCGTACCGCAGCCGGTCCGACAGTCCCGCCGGGAGGCCTTTACATGACGCAGCTATGGTATGACGACGGGGAGGTGGCCTTCCATGTCCGATAAGGCGGAGATCATCCGGGTCCCTCAAAAGCATGGGCGTCGCTGGCTGATCTTTGCGCTGGCGGTGCTGCTGGTGGCAGTGCTGCTGGCCCTGTTCATTTTGGACCAAAGCACGGAGCTGGACGGTGTCAAGCGCTTTTTTCGCTATCTCGGTGCCGACGGCGCGGCCTTTCCCGTGGAAAACGGCGTCTATGCCGTGACGGACGACTGTTTGGCCGCAGCCTCCGGCAATGCAGTTTCTTTCTATGATACAGACGGCACGGTCCGCGCAAGGGCTGAGATCACCGGCGGACAGGACCTGGCGCTCAAGAGCAGGGGAGACTTCCTGCTGGCCTATGAGATCGGCGGATCAACGCTGACCCTGCTGGACAGCGCGGGAAATGTGTGTTGCACCGCCGCTGTCACCGCCGTCTATGATGCCGACCTGGCGGAAAACGGCAGCTTTGCCGTCTTGTCCGCAGGCGACGGCTGCCGCGCCGTGCTGGAGGTCTACTGCCCGAGCGGCGAGCTTCGTTTCCGCCACAGCTCCGCCACGCGAAATCTATGCGCCTGCGCCATCTCTCCCGACGGCAGCCTTGTTTCGGCGGTCGCCCTGGGACAGGAGGAACTGGAGCTGTCCTCCTCCGCGCTGCTCTTTGCCACCGACAGCACCGAGCCTGTCGGGGAGCTTCCCTTGGGCGCGCAGCTCGTCTATGACATGGCTTTTTTGAAGGACGACCGCCTCTGCGCCGTCGGTGAGACGAGCCTGGCCTTCTTCACTGCCGAGGGTGCGCTGCTGCGCAAATACCCGGAAAACGAGGGCGATTTGTGTGCCTACAGCTTTGGCGACGGCTTCCTTGCCGCCGTCTACGACCTCTACGACCAGGAGGCCTGCGGTCTGATGCTGCTGGACACCGACGGAAAAAGCACAGGCTTCTGCCGCGTGGCAGCGCCCCTGTCCCTGCACACCTGCGGCAGCTATACCGCCCTGCTGACCGCCGACGGCCTGAGCATCTATGACCGCTCCTTAAGGACCTGCGCCGAAACGGAGCGCGGCGAATTCCTTGCCGTCTATGCCCGGCCCGACGGCACCGCCTTTTGCCTGGACGGCAGTCAGGCGACCCTATTTATCCCCTAACGGAGGAATATTCTATGAAACCGACCATTTGCAGCAGATGCAAGAAAAATGTTGCTGTTATTTT
>CAMGRA010000062.1 GCA_946061345.1 uncultured Clostridia bacterium
GTTCAAATGCACGAACTTTTCAAATCTTCCAGCCACCAGGCTGGCACCGCAGATGAGGCAGCAGTCGATCTCCGGCTGACTCATAAGCTCATTGGCGTTTTTGTCGTTCATGCTGCCGCCGTAGAGGATACGGACGTTCTCCGCCGCATAGCCGAACAGCTCCTTGACAGCGCCACGAATGGCGGCAATGGTGCGGTTGGCGTCGGCTGCTGTGGCGGTCATGCCCGTGCCGATGGCCCAGACAGGCTCGTAGGCGATGACACAGTCGGTAATGTCCGCAGTGGAAACGCCGTGCAGCGCCGCCTTGGTCTGCAGGCAGACCACCTCATTCGTGACGCCCGTCTGTTTCTGCTCCAGGCTCTCGCCAACGCAGATGATGGGCTTCAGGCCGTTTTCCAGCACCTTAAGGACTTTCTTATTGACGGTCTCGTCGGTCTCGCCGAAATACTGCCGGCGCTCCGAGTGGCCGAGAATGACGTATTCCACGCCCAACTCCTTCAGGCTGGCACAGTTGGCCTCGCCGGTAAAGGCACCCTTGTCCTCAAAATGAACGTTCTGCGCGCCCAAATGCAGCTCAGTGCCCTTGACCTGGGCGGCGGCTGCAAATAAGCTCACCGTCATGGGGCAGATCACGATCTCCACATTGGACTTCGGCTGGATGGCCTTTAACTGCTGGATCAGGGCGACGGTCTCCGCAGGCGTCTTATTCATCTTCCAGTTGCCTGCGATCATGGGTCTTCTCATACCGCAGCCCTCAGATCAATAGAGATTCTTGCGGATCTCCACATTGCCCGTCGGGCACTGATTCTTGCAGTTGCCGCAGTTGATGCACTTGTGCTCGTCCTCCTTGACGCCGGAGACGATCTTGCCCGTGGAGCTGGCGCCGATACGGTTGGCACCGGCGTTGATCATATTGACCGCGTCGGTGTAGGTACGAACGCCGCCGGAGGCCTTCACGCCCATGTCGGGGCCGACGGTCTCACGCATCAGGCGGACGTCTTCCACAGTCGCGCCACCGGTGGAGAAGCCGGTGGAGGTCTTGACGAAGTGGGCACCGGCCAGCTTGGCTACGGTGCAGGCCTTGACCTTTTCCTCATCGGTCAGCAGGCAGCATTCGATGATGACCTTGACCTGTGCGCGGCCCTTGACGGCGTTGACAACGCCCTCGATGTCGCGCTTGACCAGCATCCAGTCGCCGGACTTGACGGCACCGATGTTGATGACCATGTCGATCTCCTTGGCACCCTTGGTAGCGGCGTCGGAGGCCTCAAAAGCCTTGGCTTCCGGGGTGCAGGCACCGAGAGGGAAGGCGATAACGCAGCAGGGCGTCACACCGCTGCCCTCGAGCTGCTGGGCCACGTACTGGATATAGGACGGGTTGACGCAGACGCTGGCGGTGTGGTACTTCTTAGCCTCGTCGCAGATTTTACGGATGTCCGTAATGCTGGCTTCCGGCTTCAGATAGGTGTGGTCGATATATTTTGCCATGTCGGCAGCGTTGTTGCCGGCGGCAGCAGGTGTGGAGACGCTTGCGCCGTATTTGGAGCAGATTTCCTCCGTGACCTGGCGGATAATTTCATTGATATCCATGGTTGTTTCCTTTCCGTATTACTTTCTTGCCTCTTCGGCGATTTTTGCCGTGGCGGTCAGGCCGAGCCGGGTGGCGCCTGCTGCCAGCAGACTTTCCGCCTGGGGCAGGGTCTTGATGCCGCCGTCGATCTTGATGCCCACATTCCTGCCGAGAATGTCATAGGCGAGGCGGACATCCTCCACCCGTGCGCCGTGGCCGCTGAGCATATTCTGGATCTTTACAAAGTCTACGCCGCTGCTGCGGAGCATGGTCAGAACGGCCCGCTTCTCGTCGGCGGTGAAAAGGGCGTGCTCAAAAACGGCTTTGAGCTTGGCCTTGCCGCAGGCAAAGCGCACCAGCTCCTCCAACTCCCGCTGGGCAACGTCCAGCCGGCCGGATTTGATGGCCAGGACGTTGATGGCCACGTCGATCTCCGTCGCGCCGTTGGCCATACATTCCCGCAGCTCGGCCAGCTTTGCCGCCTGGGACATACAGCCGTGGGGGAAGCCGATGGCGGTGCCTACGGCCACGGGGCTGCCCAACAGAGCCTCCCGCGCCGCCGGGACATAGTAGGGCGCGACACAGACCGCAGCTACGGAATATTTCCGTGCCACGGCACATTCGGCCTTGATTTTGTCCAGCGTGGTGTCAGGATTCAGCAGAGAATGCTCCAGATGGGCCACCACATCCGCGCCTGTCACCAGTCCGGCGCAGGGAGCAGGGGCAGCGTCCATGTGGAAATAGGCCAGGACCTGGCGCTCCACTTCTTTTCTGATTGCTTCTACATCCATGCTAATGATACTCCCTTACTTCGCCGTCAATGGTCAGGTGGTCGACAACGCCGCAGATGGTCAGGTCGGCAATGCACTGGCGGCCCAGGAACATATTTGCCGCGCCGCCGTCCACGTTGACGATGACCGTATCACCGACGCCGGCGTCCGCCACATCGAAGGCGATGGCCTGATTGCCGGACAGCTTGCCGTCGTCATCGAGATAGTCGATGATCATCAGCTTCTGACCGCAATAGCCCGCATCCTTAATGGTGGAGACGACGTTTCCGACGACTCTTGCCAGCTTCATCCCATTTTCGGGAGGATGCCCTCCACATCGTCATGGGGAGAGGGGATCACGTGGCAGCCATAGAGCTCGCCGACACGCTTTGCAGCGGTAGCGCCTGCGTCGACAGCAGCCTTGACAGCGCCCACGTCGCCGCGGACCATAACAGTGACCAGACCGGAGCCGATCTGCTCCTTGCCGATAAGATGAACGTCAGCCGCCTTGACCATTGCGTCGGCTGCTTCGATGGAGCCGATGAGGCCGCGGGTCTCGACCATTCCCAGTGCTAATTTCATTTTTTATTCCTCCAAATCAGATTTAAGTTGTACATTATAAGAGTCGATAAAGCCTACGATGGCGGAATCCGCCGGGGTTCGCTTGGTGCGGAACATCCGTCCGGCCTCCTTGGAGCCGATCATGTAGACAAAATCGCCTTTTCCGGCCTGACGGGTGGAGTCCGCCGCAACGATCATTTTAGTTTTTTTGCCCTTTTCGATAAGCTGCACCACCAGAAGCGGGATGTTTTCCAGGTTTGGCTCCTTGACGGTGGCAACTACCGTTCCGACGACCTCACCGATATACATGGCTTAGCCGATGGTGGGCAGAATGCCCTCCACGTCGTCGTGGGGAGAGGGGATCACGTGGCAGCCGTAAAGCTCGCCGACGCGCTTTGCAGCGGTAGCGCCTGCGTCGACAGCGGCCTTGACTGCGCCAACGTCGCCGCGGACCATGACGGTGACCAGGCCGGAGCCGATCTGGGTCTTGCCGATGAGGTGGACGTTTGCAGCCTTGACCATGGCGTCGGCAGCTTCAATTGCGCCGATGAGGCCGCGGGTCTCGATCATACCAAGTGCTAATTTCATTGTAACAGTCTCCTTTGAAAATTTTGTCGGGGCTTAGCCGAGGGTGGGCAGGATGCCCTCCACGTCGTTGTGGGGAGAGGGGATCACGTGGCAGCCGTAGAGCTCGCCGACGCGCTTTGCAGCGGTAGCGCCAGCGTCAACAGCGGCCTTGACCGCGCCGACGTCGCCGCGAACCATGACGGTGACCAGGCCGGAGCCGATCTGGGTCTTGCCGATGAGGTGGACGTTTGCAGCCTTGACCATGGCGTCGGCAGCTTCAATGGCGCCGATGAGGCCGCGGGTTTCGATCATGCCTAATGCTTCTTTCATTGAGAGATCCTCCGTTTATGTTTTTTTAATTAATACAACGATTTGATGATGTCCGGGTGGGGCGAGGGGATGACCACGCTCTCCGAGAACATGCCCTGTGCCTCCGGAACCTTTTCTCCTGCGGAAACGGCGGCGCGGACAGCGGCCACCTCGCCGGTCATGGTGATGAAGCTCTTGCCGCCCAGGCCACGGCCCAAGCGGATGTCAATGAGCCGAATGTCGGCGGCCTTGACGGCTGCGTCGGCAGCGACCACGGCGGAGCAGAGGCTGAAGGCCTCCATCACACCGACGGCGGCGACGTTGCCGACCTCGTTACAGGCGTTGATGGCTTTGGGAACCTGCTCGTGGATGTGGGAGATGACCATGCTGTCTACCAGCCTGGACCCCGCCACGGTCTTTCCCGCCTCAACGCTCTCTTTGACTGCCGCCACCTCGCCGGTGACGATAACGATATATTTGCCCGCGCAGACGGGCTGGGCAGCGACCAGCTCCACCGTTGCGGCTTTCAGCATGGCGTCGCCTGCGTTCACGCCCACGGGAATGGCGTTGGTCTCGATCATACCCAGTGCATTCATTTGGACGCCCTCCTGATTTCAATGTAGTTGGCGGTGATCTCCGTCACCGTGCCGGAAATGCTGGCGTGCATTTTGATGCCCAGCTTGCCACCGACGATGTCGGCGATCAGTTGGTTCTTCCGCACCTTGTCGCCTACTGCGACGGTGGGAACGCTGGGCGCGCCCACACCCATGCGCAGGGCAATGCGGACGCGGTCCGTGGTCAGCGCCTTGTCCTTCAGCGGCGCGGGAACGTCGTAGCTGCTGAGGCCCAGCCGCGCGATCAGGCGGGAAACGGGAACCTTTTTGTTCTCCAGGCCGCCGTCGACCTGGGTGAAGATTTCCTTGCGGGCGCGGATGCCTTTGGAGGCCATGGCGCCCTTCAACTGCTGCATCACCTGCGACGGCTTCAGGCCGAAGTTGCAGGCATAATAGGTGCAAAGGCCGCAGTTGCAGCAGGAGAAGATGCCGTTGAAGTCACCCATCAGATCGATGCCGTTGGCAATGGACCGCATAGCCTTGTGGGGCTGGACGTTGAGGCCCAGAGCGTTTCTCGGGCACATCTGAGTGCACATGGAGCACTGGCAGCACACTGCCATGATCATCCGCAGATTGAGATCCCCGGATTTTTGGGCCAGCAGTGGGTGATCCTTGGGAATGGCCAGCACTCCGCCGGTGGTTTTCGTCACGGGAAGGTCCAGATTGTCGGTGACCTGGCCCATGCATGGGCCGCCGATGATGTACCGGCACTCCTCCGTCACGCCGCCAGCCGCGTCCAGCAGCTCCTGCAGGCTGATGCCTACAGGGACCCGGAGGGTGACGGGGTTTTTGACCGCGCCGCCGACAGTGACGTATTTTTCAACGACCTTTTTGCCGTCGAGTGCGGCGGCGATGTTCACCAGGGTGCTGACGTTGCAGACCACCGCGCCCACATCCAGGGGAAGTCCGCCGGTGGGGACGACACGGCCGGTCACCTCGTAGACGATCTGCTGCTCGTCACCGGCGGGATAGTAGGCATCCAGCAGGTGAAGCTCCACGCCGTCGGTGTCCTTAAGTACCTTTTTCAGCGCCCTAACGGCCTCCTCATAGTGGGCCTTGAGGCAGATGACCGCGTGCTTGGCACCGGTGAATTCCTTCACCGCCAAAATGCCGCGCACCACATCCGCCGCGTAATACTGCATCACCTGCTGGTCGACCCGCAGAAGCGGCTCGCACTCCGCGCCGTTGGCCAGGACGTACTCGGCCTTGCAGTTGATCTTGACATGGGTCGGAAAGCCTGCGCCGCCTGCGC
>CAMGRA010000063.1 GCA_946061345.1 uncultured Clostridia bacterium
AAGATCGCTTTGCAGGACGATGCCCGCCGCCACGGACAGGAGCAAGGTCACCGGCGCGCACAGGCACAGGTGAAGCTGCAGCTTGGCGCTCAGGATCTTTCCGGCGGGGACCGGCGCGGTGCGCAGGATCCAGAGATTCTTGCCCTCCAGAGAGACGGACGGCGCGGTGACGATGTCCATGGAGGCCAGGAACGACAGCACGATGGAGGCGGCAAGAGCCAGCTCCGTGGGCGTCAGGAAAGAAAACACCTTCAAAAAACCACGGATCGCATCGGCGTTGAGGAGCAGCGCGACGGCGGCAATGACGCTGAGGATCAGCCCCAGGCCGCAGTTCATCATGTAGATGGCCGAGGAGGTAAAGCGCTTGAATTCCTTCTTCAGCAGGGCGGCGGAAAGGGTGGAGCGGCGAAGCTGCGGCTGTGCGGCGCTGCTTTTTTTCTTCTTTTTTGCCGTGCCTGTGGCGGTGACCTTCAGGAAGCTCCGGCCCAAAAGGTAGACTGTCAGGGTAAGGACTGCCAGACAGACGGCTGCAAAGCCCAGCAGCAGAAGCGGGTCTGCCGCGGCGATCCCCGCGCCGTACCAGTAGAACAGGAAGCCCCAGCCCATCATGCCGCCGGCAAGAGCCTGATAGTTCAGCAGGAGCTTCTGCAAATAGGCGTTGGCGTTGAAGTAGAGCACGAAGTAGACCGCCAGGAACAGCAGGGAAAACACCATGGTCACCAAGGTCTTGTTCCGTGCGCGGGCGGTCAGCCGAGCCAGCAGCCAGCCGATGAAGCAGGCCAGACCTGCGCTGCACAGGGGCAGCAGGAGACCGGCAAGACAGTAGAGGACCAGGGTCACGGCATCAAAACCGGCTGCGGTAAACCACGCGATCCCGGCCGGGACCATGACCATCAGGGAGATCAGGTATTCCGTGCCCATGAGGACGGCCATGCGGCTGAGGAAGATCAGGCGCGGCCGGATGGGCATGGCCAGGAGCAGCTCGTTATCCCTGGCTTCAAACAGCTCGCTTTTGGCGGTAAAGGCCGTGAGGAAAAAGGACAGGGCAAAGGACATCAGCCCCACCAGGGCAAAGTAGAACCAGCGGAATTGCTCCAGCGGCCAGAAAGCCTCGGCCAGGGCGGAGAACATCATGTAGAACATGAAGCAGAACACGCCCAAACAGTAGAGCATCAGCAGGCCAAAGAGGAGGGCCGTGCCCTTTTTCCGCTTGCCGCCACGGCTGACGCTGCGGCGGAACATGCCCAGCAGGCGTATTTTAATGAGTTTCCACAGCATGGTCGTCCTCCAATTCCAGGAACACGTCCTCCAGGGACGCGTCGCCTCGGACCTCCTCCATGGTGCCGGCGCGGACCAGCTTGCCGTTCTGGATGATGGCTACCCGGTCGCAGAGCTTTTCCGCCACCTCCAGCACATGGGTGGAGAAGAAAATGGCACCGCCGGAGCGGCAGTGCTCCTGCATGACCTCTTTCAGCTCGTGGCTGGCCTTGGGGTCCAGACCGACGAAGGGTTCGTCCAGCAAGATGAGCTTTGGCTCATGGGAAAGGGCCGCGATCAGGGCCAGCTTCTGCTTCATGCCGTGGCTGAAGGCGGAGATGGGCTGGTCCAGCTGGCCCTCCAGCTCCAGCAGACGGGTATATTTTTGAATGCGCTCCAGACGCTCCTTCTGGCCCACGCCGTAGACATCGCAGATGAAATTCAGATAGGCTGTGCCGGTCATGAATTCATAAAGGTCCGGGTTGTCCGGGACGTAGGCAAGCTGCTGCTTGCAGGCCAGAGGCTCGGTGCGGATGGACTTGCCGCCGATGAGAATGTCGCCCTCGTCAAAGTCCAGGATGCCGCAGCAGGCCTTGAGGGTCGTGGTCTTGCCCGCGCCGTTGTGGCCGATAAAGGCGCACAGCTCGCCGGGACGGATATGCAGATCCAGATGATCCACGGCGCATTTCTCGCCGTAGCGCTTGGTCAGAGCCTTGATTTGAAGCATAGAGATTCCTCCCTTCTATGTATTAACATAGTAATACATGACGGCGGATTTGTCAATAGTACGGCGCATTGTTGCACAAAAGGGTGCAATTCCGGCTTTTTCGCGGCCTCGGGTGAGGGGGCGCGTTTTTTTCGCCCTCCGATAAAAATGTGAGGTGATCGTTATGAATCCGAATCTTCCCTCGGAAAAACGGCGTTTTGCCGCCGCCTATCTGCGCTGCTTTGACCCGGACGCCGCTGCTGCCGCCGTCGGACGCTGTGACGGCATCCGCCTGCTGGAGATGCCGGCGGTGCAGCGGGAGCTGGAGCTGCAGCGCAGACAGTGCGACGTGGGGCGGCGGGATGTGATCCGCAGGCTGGCCCAGCTTGCCTTCGGACGGGCCAACGACTGCGTGCGTCTGGTGCTGGAGGAGGCACCTGACCTGGACGGGCTGGATTTGAGCCTGCTGTCGGAGGTCAAGCGCAATGAAAAGGGGACCGTGGAGGTCAGACTCATGGACCGCATCCGCGCCCTGGAGCAGCTTTTGACGGTGTGCAGCGAAAGTGCCGACTGCGCCGAGGCTTTTTTTGCCGCGGCGGAGGATGTGGATGAGATTTGAAGTTTTCCAGAAAGCAGCGCGTCGTGCTCAACTGGTGGCGCCCCGACAGCCCCCATTACGGCAAAGAGGCTGTCATCTGCGACGGCGCGGTCCGTTCCGGGAAAACCCTGTGCATGGGCCTGAGCTTTTTCCTCTGGGCCTGCTCCCGGTTCCGGGGGATGCGCTTCGGCGTCTGCGGCAAGACCATCGCCTCCCTGCGGCGCAACGTGCTCTCGGAGCTGCTGCCGAAGCTCAAGGCCATCGGCTTTACCGTCACCGAACGGCGGACGGAGAATCTGGTGCGGGTCACCTACTGCGGCCACACCAATGATTTTTACATCTTCGGCGGCAGGGACGAAAGCTCCTCCTCCCTGATCCAGGGCATCACCTTTGCCGGGATCCTCCTGGACGAGGTGGCGCTGATGCCCCGCAGCTTCGTGGAGCAGGCCTGCGCCCGATGCTCCGTCACCGGCTCGCGCCTTTGGTTCAACTGCAACCCGGAGGGGCCGTACCACTGGTTTTACAACGAGTGGATCCTGAACGCGGAGCAGAGAAACGCCCTGTACCTCCACTTTACCATGGCGGACAACCCCTCCCTCTCGCCCCAGATCCGGCAGCGCTACGCCCGGCTCTATTCCGGCGTGTTCTACCGGCGCTTCGTCCTGGGCCAGTGGGTGGCCGCCGAGGGGCGCGTCTATGACTTCTTTGACCCGGCCAGCGCACCGCCCGTTCCCCAGGGGGAGTTCAGCAAATGGTACATCTCCTGCGACTACGGCACGGTGAATCCCGCCTCCTTCGGCCTGTGGGGCCTGCAAAACGGCGTGTGGTACCGGGTGCGGGAGTTTTACTTCGACTCCCGGCGGGAGATGCGCCAGATGACCGACGCTGAATACGCCGACGCTCTGGCTGCCCTTGCCGGAGACAGGCCCATCGCCGCCGTGGTGGTGGACCCGTCGGCTGCCAGCTTCCTGGAGCTGCTGCGGCGGCGGGGCTGGAGGGTGAAAAAGGCCGAAAACGACGTGCTCTCCGGTATCCGGCGGACCTCCGACCTGCTCAAAAGCGGGAAGCTCGTCATTTGCGACACCTGCGCCGACTGCCTGCGGGAGATGGAGCAGTACGTCTGGGACGTCAAGGCCGGAAAGGACGCGGTGAAAAAGGAGCACGACCACGCTATGGACGATATGCGGTATTTCGCCGCGACGGTCCTCTCCGACGGCGGCTGCCCTGTCGCCGCCTGTTCGGTGGAGCGGCGATAGACGGGGATAACGCGTTCCTGCGCTTATCAATTTTTTGGAAAGGAGGTTTTCTATGAAACGCAAGCAATCTGAACAGCCGGCAGGGGTGGCGGCCACCCAGCTTCGCGGCGGACAGGGACACCCCTTCGGCTCGCTGAAGGCCTACGTTCCCCTCTGCGGCACGGAGTTCCAGCTCTACCGCTCCATGCGGGAGGCTCTGCCGGTGCTGGACGCGGCCATTACCAAGCTGGTGCGTCTGGTGGGCGGCTTCTCGGTGACCTGCCCCCGGGGACAGGAGGCGCTGCAGCACTTCCTGCGGACGGTGCCCTGCGGACGCGCCCAGTTCGGCATCCACAGCTTCTTGTCGGCCTATCTGGATTCCCTGCTGCTCTACGGCAGAGCCATCGGGGAGATGGTGGTGGCGGGTGGGCAGCTGGCGGCCCTCTGCTGGGGCGACGTGTCGGCGCTGCAGATCGAGGAGGGCGCAAGTCCTCTGGACGTCACGATCTGCGGCCCGGATGAAAACGGCCGACTGCGGCCGCTGCCCTATCAGCACCTGCTGCTTCTGACCACCCTCAACCCGGAGCCTGCCAATCCCTACGGCGTCTCCCTGCTGCGAAGCATGCCCTTTTTGTCTGACATCCTGCTGAAGATCTACCACACCCTCGGCGTCAACTGGGAACGGGCGGGCAACGTGCGCTACGCGGTGGTCTGCAAGCCCACCGGCGACAGCTTTGAGCGCACCGCCGCCGCCAGCCACGCCGAGACCATTGCCAAGGAGTGGTCGGCGGCCATGCAGGATTCCAAAAATGGCGTGGTGCGGGACTTTGTGGCCGTGGGCGACGTGTCGGTCAAGGTCATCGGCGCCGACGGCCCTGTGCTGGACTCGGAGATCCCCGTGCGGCAGCTTCTGGAGCAGCTGGTGGCAAAGACCGGCCTGCCGCCCTTCCTGCTGGGCCTGAGCTGGTCCAGCACCGAACGCATGAGCCGTCAGCAGGCGGACCTGCTCACCAGTGAGCTGTGGGCCATCCGCCGCGCCGTGGAGCCTGCCCTGGAACGCATCTGTACCCTCTGGCTCAGGCTGAACGGTTACGCCTGCAACCCCACCGTCATCTGGGACGAGATCAGCCTGCAGGATCTGACGGAGGAAGCCCAGGCCGGTTACGTCCGCGCCCAAACCGCTCAGTTGGAACGGGAAATGAACAAGGAGTGATTCTTTGAACATCCAAAAGGCCGCCGCTGTGACCGCCTCGGGCCATCCCGACGAGGCGCAGCTGGCAAAAATTAACCTCTATTCCAAAACGCCGCTCAAGGCCGGGGAGGTCTACTGCTTCAGCGTCCGGCTGTGCGATGACCTGCCGGACCGAGACTATGAGCGCTTCGACACTGCCGCCCTGCCGGTTTTGGCGGAGCTCTTCCGGGGAAAAACGGGGATCGCGGACCACGACTGGTCGGCTGAACGCCAAATTGCCCGTATTTTTGACACGGAGGTCCTCTCCGAAAACGGTGCGAGCTATATCCGTGCCCACTGCTATATGCTCCGCACGGAGAAAAACGCCGACCTCATCTCCGAGATCGAGGGCGGCATCAAAAAGGAGGTCTCGGTGGGCTGTGCCGTCCGGCGCACGGTCTGCTCCGTCTGCGGAAAGCCCTACGGTGCCTGCGAACACCGCAAGGGTCTGGACTATGACGGCCGGACCTGCTATGCGGTTTTGTGCGACCCCACCGATGCCTACGAATTTTCCTTCGTCGCCGTGCCTGCCCAGAGACAGGCCGGTGTGCTGAAGCGCAAAGGAGGTGTGTGCATGACATTGCAGGAGCTTGTCACAAAATCCGGC
>CAMGRA010000064.1 GCA_946061345.1 uncultured Clostridia bacterium
GTGGAAGTCTTTGATGAAAACGGCGAGGTTTTCAGATAGGAGGCTGTGTGAATGCCGGATTGTGAAAACTGCTGGAACTATAACTATGATGACGAGGAAGAGGAATACTACTGCTCCAAAGACATTGACGAGGACGAATGGTATCGGATTCAGACCTTCCACAATGGCGTCTGCCCCTATTTCCGCGAGGCGAATGACTATTATCTGCCCCGCAGACAATAAAAATCGTGGCTGCCCGGCTTGGGCAGCCACGAATGATATCTATAGGGAAAAATCCACGTCGTCGTACTGGGAAAAATCCTTGGGCTTGATCCGGGCGGGGACCCGTTTCAAGGGGTCATATTTGAATCTGCGGCAGCGGTGCCCGGAAGAAACCAGGCCCTTTTTCGTGCACAGATAGGTATTGTCGTCGATCTTTCCGGCGTGGGAGCAATAGGAGCAGAATTTGTCGATTTTCTTCCGAAACAGCATGATCGTCACCTCTTGCTTTGATTATACAGCATAGCGCCGGATTTTTCCACATCTATTTTTCTGGAAATGAGGGGAAACAGCCCGCAAAATACTATAGTCAGGGCGGAAGCGGCGAAAAGTGCGGTTGTCTGCTTGGTCAAAGCCGCTGCAAACAGCGCCGCGATCAGGCCGTGGAGCAGCTTGGAGAAAAAATACCCCTTTGGATGCAGCCCCAGGGGCTGCCAAAGGCTCATTGCCTGCAAATGAACGCAAAGCCCGCCCCAGCTTGTGAAAAAAGCCGCCAGAACAAAGGTGCCGCCGTTTGCGGATAAGCTCATAACGCCGTTGGAGAGCTCCAGCAGCCCGGTGAGCAGCGGAATATAAGGCTCGATCAACGGAAAGCGGGGAAACAGCACATTTTTCAGGAGGGCGGCGGCTACGGAAAACACACAGATCAGGCCGCTGACCTGCAAAAGGACCTGACAGGCCCCGGTGACGGCGCTGAGGAAAGCCTGTGATGGGGGAAGAAGCGCCTCCGGAACCCTACGTACACGGACCGGCGGCGTATTGGACCGGGTGAAGAGCCGTCCGCACAGCAGCGCCGCGCACACATGGATTATATAGAGCAGCAGCCCTTTAGTTGCGTCCTGCAAAACCACGGCTCCGACCACAGCGACAAAAAAACCGGGGCCTGAATTGTTGCAGAACAGCAGGGCCTGCTCCGCCTCCTGCCGCGTGAGCCGTCCTGCCCGATAGTCTTCCGTCAGAACGGAAACGCCTACGGGATAGCCGCCCAAAAAGCTGCAAAGCAGCGCGGGAAATACCGACCCGCCGACGCCGAAGACCCGCCCCATGGCGCTTGACAGCCAGTTCGGGCAGGAAAACTTGACGGTGGAAAACAGAAACCGGGTCAGCACCATAAAAGGAAAGAGGGCCGGGATCACTGCCGTGCCGCTGAGCCGCAGGCCCTCCCGAACGCCGGAAGTTGCCTCTTTGGGAAACAGAAGCAGGCATACAGCACAGGCCAAAGACAATATCAGCGGAAATTTTTTCTTCATGTCGATCACCAATGGAATATATGCGCCCCGAGGAAAGATTAGCCCCAAAACGCATAGAATGGACATGGGTGAGGCATATGAAAAAAAGCATGACAAATGCGGTCAGCGACCGTTTTTCCGTACCAGCAGAGGCGATCTCCCAGGCACCTCTGATCCAGATCCGGGGCGGCAGAAGCGTCTGCATCGAAAACCACCGGGGTATCCGCCTCTATACGGTTGAGGAGATTCAAATCGCAGTCCGGCAGGGGACTGTTACCGTCAAGGGGCAGAGCCTGAATATTGCGAGGATGACGCGGCGGCTGGTAGAGATTCGGGGCGCGCTCCGGGCCGTGGAAATGGACTGAGGCTATGAACCGGCTGATCAGCGGTCTGTTGGGAACGGCGACGGTCACCGTTTCCGGCAGATACCCGGAAGAACTGCTCAACGCACTGACCGAACAGAAGATCGTCTATTGGGATACTTACCGTACCGGGGACCGGACCATCCGGCTGAAGGTCCTCCGGCGGGATTTTGAAAAGCTGAAAAAACTGACGGCCTGGTGCTTTTGCGAGGTCGCCGAGGTGTCGTTCCACGGACTGCCGTTCCTGTTAAAGCCTATGAAGAGTCGGCCTGTTCTGGTGCTGGGGATGCTGCTGGCCATCATTGCCTGCTTTGTTCTGCCGCGCTTTGTCTGGGTGCTGGAGGTGAAGGGCTGTGAGACCCTCCATGAGGAGGAGGTCCTGCGGGGGCTTGCGGAGTTGGGTGTCAAATTTGGGGCAGACGGGACGGAAATAGATTCGCAGAAGATCAAAATGCAGATGATGAACCGTCTGCCCAAGCTGTCCTGGCTGGCTGTCAACCGCAGCGGCGGAAAGCTCACGGTGCTGGTAACGGAGCGTTTTACCGAGCCGGAGGAAAATGCATCCGGGCCGCAGAGCCTGGCGGCGGCAAAGGACGGCGTCATCACGGATTATATCATCCTCGAGGGGATGCGGCTGTGCAGCCGCGGCGACAGTGTAGAGGCGGGGCAGCTTCTCGTCTCCGGCTATGAAGACTACGGCCTTTATCTGCGGGCGGTACGGGCTGACGGCGAGATCTACGCCCGCACATGGACCGCCGGGACCCTGCTTCTGCCGAAAACCGTGGCGGAAAAAAGGTACACCGGGCAGGAATTCCGGCAGATCTCCCTGGTCGTCGGAAGAAAAAGAATAAAAATCTGCGGAAACAGTGGAATTTCCTATGACAGTTGTGATAAAATGGTATCTGTAGAGAGATTGACTCTGGCCGGGTATGATTTTCCCGCGACCCTGGAGGTCGCAATCTACCGGGAATATGAGATGGTGCAGGTGCCGCGCACTGTTGAAGAAGCACGCGCCGCTCTGGAGGAAGCCTGGCAGAGACAGGTCTGCGCTTCCATGGTGGCCGGGACGGTCCTGCAGACGGAGGCATCTCTCTCCGAGACGGAGGACGTCTATATCTACCGGGCTACAAGCACCTGCGAGGAAATGATCGCCAGGGCTGTGCCCATTACGGAGCTTTACAAAGGAGACAGCAATGAGCGAGAGGATCATTAACGCCGAGCGTATCGAGCAGATCATCAATGTGTTCGGCTCTTTTGACGAGAATATCAAGCGGATCGAGCAGACCTACCATGTGAAGATCACCAACCGGGGCACGGAGCTGAAGGTCAGCGGCGACGAGGAAGCGGTGGATCAGGCAGCCCGTGCCATTGAGGGCCTGCTGACCCTGGCTGCCAAGGGAGAGCCCATCGATGAGCAGAAGGTCCGCTATCTCATCGACCTGGTGTCCTCGGGCAACGACGACAAGATCAGCGAAATGGCCAAGGACGTGGTCTGCATCACCGCCAAGGGCAAGCCCATCAAAGCCAAGACCATCGGCCAGCAGCGCTATATGAAGGCGATTTTGAAGAACACCATCACCATCGGTGTCGGCCCGGCAGGTACGGGCAAGACCTATCTGGCGGTGGCGGCGGCGGTGGCTGCCTTCCGGGAAAAGACTGTCAACCGCATCATTTTGACCCGCCCTGCGGTGGAGGCGGGAGAGCGTCTGGGCTTCCTGCCCGGCGACCTACAGAACAAGGTCGATCCCTATCTGCGCCCCCTGTATGACGCGCTGTATGATATGCTGGGCGCGGAAACCTATCAGAAGTATCTGGAACGTGGCAATATCGAGGTGGCACCGCTGGCCTATATGCGCGGCAGGACCCTGGACGACAGCTTTATCATTCTCGACGAGGCACAGAACACCACCCGGGAGCAGATGAAAATGTTCCTGACCCGTCTGGGCTTTGGTTCCAAGATCGTCATTACGGGCGATATTACCCAGATCGATCTGCCCAGCGACAAGACCAGCGGCCTGAAGGACGCTGTGCGGATTTTGGAAAATATCCCGGACATTGCCATCTGCCGCCTGACGGCCAGCGACGTGGTGCGCCACGCGCTGGTGCAGAAGATCATTGCCGCCTACGAAAGCGGCGAGAAGAAGCAGCTTCCGGCACAGAAGAAACTTTACAGAAAGAAGTAAGCCGATGAAACACAAAATTCTGGTTCGCTACGCCAATAAGCGGGATATGTCCCCGGCGCTGACCATCCATCTGAACCGCTGTATTTCCGCGGCACTGGAGGCAGAGGGCGTGACAGTCCCCTGTGAGATCAATGTGCTTGTCACCGACGATCAGGGGATCCGAGTCATCAACAACGCTACGCGCCAGGTCGACAGCGCGACGGATGTGCTGTCCTTTCCCATGTTCCAGTTTACACCCGGGGCCTTTCCCGCCAACGTGACGGAGGAGCTGGATCCCCAGACCGGCCTGCTGCCCCTGGGCGACATGGCCATCTCTCTGGAACGGGCCAGGGATCAGGCGAAGCGCTTCGGCAACACCCTCAAGCGCGAGGTCGGATATCTGACCATCCACTCGATCCTCCATCTTTTGGGCTACGACCACATGGACGAGGGCGAGATGAAGCGGCAGATGCGCACCCGTGAGGAGATCATTGCCGCACAGATCGGAATTACCAGATAGGAGAATACCAATGAGTACAAAATCCGTGATGATCACCATTGCAGGCAGACCGAATGTGGGCAAATCCACCCTCATCAACCACCTGGTCGGTGAGAAGATCGCCATCGTCTCCAACAAGCCCCAGACCACCCGCAACCGCATCTGCGGCGTTCTGACGCGGGGAGATACCCAACTCGTCTTTATCGACACACCGGGCTTCCACAAGGCGCGGACCAAGTTGGGCGACTACATGGTGGGCGTGGTGCGCGAGTCAGTGGCCGACGTGGACCTGGTCTTGCTGCTGGTTGAGCCTATTGCCAATGTCGGGCCGCAGGAAGAAAACCTTATCGAGCAGATCAAGGCAAGCGGCGCCCCTGCGATTCTGGTTATCAACAAAATCGACACGGTCCAGGACAAGGAGCAGCTTTTGGCGGTCATTGCCGCCTATTCCGCTCGTTTTGATTTTGACGCCGTCATGCCCATTTCCGCTAAGTTCAACGACGGGGTCAAGGCGCTGCTTGACGAGTGTGAAAAATACGCGGCAGACAGCCCCTTCTTTTTCCCGGAGGACATGACCTCCGACCAGCCGGAGCGACAGGTGATCGCAGAGATCATCCGGGAAAAGCTCCTGTGGAATCTGGAGCGGGAGATCCCTCACGGCACGGCGGTGGAGATCACGAAATTTTCCGAACGCGACAACGGTGTCATTGACGTGGACGCGACGATTTATTGCGAAAAAGCCAGCCATAAGGGCATCATCATCGGCAAAAACGGCGCGATGCTGAAAAAAATCAGCACCGCCGCCCGGGCGGACTGTGAACGCTTTATGGGTACCAAGGTGTTTTTGCAGACCTGGGTCAAGGTCAAGGAAAACTGGCGTGACAGCGATTTCCTGATCCGGAATTTCGGCTATCAATAAGCAATGTTTCCCATGGATAGCCGCCGCTGTGCAGGAAACCATAAATTCCATAAGGAGGGTGACCTATGGACGCAGCTTTCTTTTGGGATTTGTTTTTGGAGAC